>JBCCOR010000064.1:0-12261 GCA_039025295.1 Acidobacteriota bacterium | reverse complement strand
CGGCGCGGCTTCGCGGCCCGCCGCCGTCAAGACGGCGCGGCTTCGCTGCCCGACGCCGTCAAGACGGCGCGGCTTCGCTGCCCGACGCCGTCAAGACGGCGCGGCTTCGCTGCCCGACGCCGTCAAGACGGCGCGGCTTCACCATCGGCCGGCAGACGCTCGGCGGGATTCGTGCCGCTGATCAGGCGCGCGCTGCGGCCGCGGGTGACGTAGTTCCAGCCCCACTGGATCATGACCAGCACGCGGTTCTCGAACGCCGCCAGATAGAGCAGATGGATGAACAGCCAGGCGAGCCAGGCGATCAGGCCGCTGAAGCGCAGCTGGCCGAGCTCGGCGACCGCCATGGTGCGGCCGACGGTCGCCATGTTGCCCTTGTCGAGGTAGGTGAACCCGGCGATCTCGCGCCCCCGCAGCCGCGCGCGAATGCGCTTGGCGACGTAGCGCCCCTGCTGCATCGCGACCGGCGCCAGGCCGGGCAAGATCGCGCCCGCGTCGTCTTCGAAGCGCGCCAGATCGCCGATCACGTAGAGATCGTCGTGGCCGGCCACGGTGCAGTGCGGCGTCACCGGCACGCGGCCGCCGTGATCGAGCGCGAGATCGTCGATCGACGCGGCCAGGCGTCGACCGAGCGACGAGGCGCGCACGCCGGCGGCCCAGAACACGTTGTGCGTGCCGATGCGCAGGGTCTCGCCGTCGCCGTCGGCGGTTTCGCGCACGACCAGGCCGCCCTCGTCGATCATCTCGACCATCGCGTCCGTGCGCACGTCGACGCCGAGCTTGCGCAGGCCGTCGGCGGCCTTGGTCGACAGCCGCGGACTGAAGGCGCCGAGCACGCGGTCGGCGCCTTCGAGCAGAATCACCTTGGCTGCGCCCGTGTCGAGCGCGCGGAACTCGCCGCGCAGCGTGCGGTAGGCGACCTCGGCGATCGCGCCCGCCAGCTCGACGCCGGTCGGCCCGCCGCCGACGACGACGAAGGTCAGAAGCGCCTGGCGCTGCGCCGGATCGTCGACCCGCTCGGCGGCCTCGAACGCCCCGAGCACGCGGTGGCGGATGCGGCGCGCGTCCTCGAGCGTCTTGAGGCTCGGCGCGTGCGCGCGCCAGTCGTCGTGGCCGAAGTAGGTGTCGACCGCGCCGGTGGCGACGATCAGGTCGTCGTAGGGCACCGACGCGCCGTCCTTGAGCACGACCTGCTTGGCCGCGACGTCGATGTCGACGACGTCGCCGAGCAGCACCCGGGTGCGGCGCTGGCGGCGCAGCAGGCGGCGCAGCGGCGCCGCGATGTTGGCCGGCGACAGGCCGCCGGTCGCCACCTGGTAGAGCAGCGGCTGAAAGAGATGATGGTTGCGCCGATCGATCAGGACGACGTCGACGTCGGGTCCGTCGAGCACCCGCGCGGCGGCCAGACCGGCGAAACCGCCGCCGATGATCACCGCGCGATGGCGGGCCGTGCCGGTCGAGGATGCTGCGTGGGTCGATGATGCGGACATGCCTACCTCGCGGTCGATGAACGATGCCGCGGACGATCGCGCTGCGGCTCGGGCTCTACAGGCTATCGAGAAAGCGCGCCAGCGCCGCGACGAAGGCGTCGTGCTGATCGAGAAAGGGCCAGTGCCCGGCGTCGTCGATCGCTTCGTACGCCACCCCGGCGTCATCGAGCATGGCGCGCGAGCGCGCGCCCGTGCCGCGCGGCGCGCCGTAGAGATAGTGCAGTGGCGTCGACAGCGCGCCGCGCCGACGCGCGAGCGTCTGTGCCGGCTCCAGCCGCTCGGTCGACGACTGCTGCACCAGATCGAGGCTGTTGCGGTGCAGCGTGCGCGGATCGCACAGGCGCAGGCTGACGTGGTACGCGCGATGGGCCGGATCGTCGACGCCCATGCGGTAGATGTCATCGAGCAGCGCCGCGTGCGCGTCGGGCAAGAGCGCGTCGACCGTTTCGTAGGCGCCGAAGCGACGGCTGTAGCCGCAGTCGTCGAGGCTGACGTTGCCCTCGACGTCGACCATCGCGCGCACCCGCGTCGGATGGCGCTCGGCGAGCATCACCGCGATCACGCCGCCCATCGAGTGGCCGACGACCACCACCGGCGCGGTCTCGCCGAGCGCGTCGAGCCAGGCGACGAGGGCTTCGACGTGGGCGGCGAGGCTGCGCCCGTCGGCGTCGACCGACGCGTCGGGCCAGGCGGTCTTGCCGTAGCCGGGCAGATCGGGCGCGAGATGGCGCCAGTCGGCGAGGCGGTCGTCGCCGATCACCGCCTCGAAGCCGAGCGACGACTCGCCCAGGCCGTGGACGTAGAGCAGCGTGCCGCGCGGCGCTGCAGATTCCTCGCGGCGCGCGCGCGTCGCGAGGCCGGCGCGCACGTCGTGCGCCACCCGCAGGCGGCGACGGTCGCCCGGTCCGCCCGGCGCGGTGCGGTTCGGCGCGTCTGCGGCGGTCATGGGCTCAGTAGGCGTTGTACCAGATGCCGCCGCGCAGCGTCATCCAGACGATCTTGAAGTCGAGCAGCAGCGACCAGTTCTGGATGTAGTAGAGGTCGTACTGAATGCGCTTGCGAATCGACGTGTTGCCGCGCCAGCCGTGCACCTGCGCCCAGCCCGTGATGCCCGCCTTGACCCGGTGACGCAGCATGTAGTCGGGGATCTTGTGCTTGAACTCGTGCACGAAGGTCGGCCGCTCGGGGCGCGGGCCGACGATCGACATCTCGCCCTTGAGCACGTTCCACAGCTGCGGCAGCTCGTCGAACGAGGTGCGGCGCAGGAAGCTGCCGATGCGCGTTCGGCGCGGATCGTCGCGCACCGCCCACACCGGGCCGGTGGTCGCCTCGGCGTTGACGCCCATCGAGCGGAATTTGAGGATCATGAACGACTTGCCGTCGAGCCCCATGCGCTCCTGGCGGAAGAACACCGGGCCGCGGTCCTCGCGCTTGATCAGCCAGGCGAGCAGCAGGAAGAGCGGCGAGAGCGCGAGTAGCGCGGCGCCGGCGATGATCACGTCCATCGTGCGCTTCATCAGGCTGTTCCAGCCCTTGAGCGGCACCTGCGAGAGGTTGATCACCGGCAGGCCGTCGAGATCTTCGAGGCTGGCGTTGAGGGTCGCGTACTGCAGCACGTCGGGCACCAGCTTGACCTCGACGCACGAGCGGCTGACGACCTCCATCAGCCGCATCACCTTGCCGTGGGCCTCGGGCGGCAGCGCGATGTAGACGTGGTCGATCGCCTGGGTCTGGATCACCTGTTCGACGTCCTGCAGCTGGCCGACCACCGGCACGTCGAGGAAGCGGCGCTTGGCCTTGTTGGGATCGTCGTCGAGAAAGCCGACGACCGCGAAGCCGAGCTCGCGATGGGCCTGGATCTTGCGCGTGATCTCTTTGCCGAGATGGCCCGCGCCGACGATCAGGATGCGGCGGACGTTGTGGCCCTTGCGCCGCAGATGGCGCAGCACGGTGCGCAGGCTGACGCGCGCGGTCAGCACGATGGCGACCTGCGCGATCAGGAAGTGGCCCATGAACGCGCGGCTGAAGGTGAAGGGCGTGCCGTCGGGCGCGATCGGGCGCAGCCAGGCGAGCACGCCCGAGAACAGCACCGTCGCCACCACCGCCGCGAGCAGAATCGCCAGCGCGTCGTCGATCCGGCTGCGGTCGCGCCGGCCCTGGTAGAGGCCGTGGAAATAGAACACCAACGGCCACAGCACCAGGACCGCCGGCAGCACCAGCAGATAGTGATGGAACGGCGGAACGCCCTTGGTCAGGGCGGGAATTTCGAGTTCGAAGCGTACGAACCAGGCGAGGAAGAACGCGATCGTCGTGGCGATCAGGTCGCCTGTGAGCAGCAGCGCAGCCGTGCTGCGCCGTCGTGTGCGGATCATGCAAGGCCCTCCGACGCGCAGAGCGCGTGCGCGATCAGCGAGCGCAGGCCGCGGTCGAAGGCGGCACGCGAAAACCGTTGGGCGCGCTGATCGAGATCGAGAGGATTGAAACGAATCTGACGAGATTTGTCAATTGCGTCGCGCAGCATCGCTACGCTGCTGGCGAAATCTTCGTCCGCCGGACCCGGCGGTCCGTAGAGCACGCCGTGGACGCCGTCGTCGACGATGTCGCGCACGCCGCCGCGGCCGCGCGCGACGACCGGCGTGCGCGCGGCCAGCGCCTCGACCGGTGCGATGCCGAAATCCTCGACGCCGGGCTGGAGAAAGCGATCGGCGCCGCGCATCTCGGCGACCAGGTCGTCGCGCGAGAGCTGGCCGAGAAACGTGACGGTCGGGCCGGCGCGGCGCGCGAGTCGGGCGCGCTCGGGCCCGTCGCCGACGATGCGCAGTGCCAAGCCGAGCTGGTTGGCCGCCTCGATCGCGACGTCGACCCGCTTGTAGGGCGCCAGCGCCGACACCAAGAGAAGGCGCAGCGGCGCGTCGGGGTTCGTCGCCGCGTCGTCGGCGCCGGCGTTTGTCGCGGGCGCGAAGCGCTCGACCTCGACCGGCGGCGCGAGCACGGCAGCGTCGCGGCCGTAGTAGCGGCGGATGCGCGTCGCGACGAAGTGCGAGTTGGCGGCGAACGCGTCGACCCGCGACGCGCTGGCGGCGTCCCAGGCGCGCAGCGCGGTCAGGATCAATCCGCGCAGCCGTGCAGCCGGGCCGCGGCGGCGCGGGAAGTAGACGTGCTCCTGATCCCACGCGTAGCGCATCGGCGTGTGGCAGTAGCAGACGTGGACGGCGTCGGGTGCGGTCACGACGCCCTTGGCCACGCAGTGGCTGGTGCTGATCACCAGCTCGTAGCCGGTCAGGTCGAGATCTTCGATCGCGGCGGGAAAGAGCGGCAGATAGCGCCGGTAGCCGGCGGCGGCGCGCGGCAGGCGCTGGACGAAGCTGGTGCGGATCGGCCGCGCCTCGAGCGCCGGATCGACGCTGCCCGGCACGTGCAGCAGCGTGTAGATCGGCACGTCGAGCGGCAGCTGCGCGGCGATCGCGGCCAGAACGCGCTCGCCGCCGCGCATGCCGGTCAGCCAATCGTGCACCAGCGCGATGCGCCGCGGGCGTCCGTCGCCGTGGCGGAACGGCTCGACGGCCGGGTCGCTGGGGCGCGGCGCGGTCATGACGCCGCGTCGTCCGAATCGTCGTCGGCGTCGTCGTCGGGCGACGCCACGCCGAGCGCCTGGCGGTAGGTCGCGAGCGTCGACTCGGCGGCGCGGCGCCACGAGAACGTGCGCGCGCGCCGGCGTCCGACCTTGGCGAGCGACTGACGCTCGTCGGCGTCGCCGAGCAGCTGCACGATCGCCTGCGCCATCGCGTCGACGTCGAGCGGATTGACCGTACGCGCGTAGCCGGCCGCGATCTCCTTCAGCGCCGAGGTGTTCGACGTGATCACCGCCACGCCGCTCGCCATCGCCTCGACCACCGGCAGGCCGAAGCCCTCGTAGAGCGTGGGATAGAGGAAGAGATCGGCACCCTGGTAGATCGCGGGCAGCGCCTCCTGGGCGACGTAGCCGATCATGCGCACCTGATCGGCCACGCCGAGCTGCTCGGCGCGCAGTTCGATGCGCTTGGCGGCGCCGTCGCGCTTGCCGACGCAGATCAGCGGATGCGGAAACGCCTGCCGCTTGCGCGCGCGGGCGTAGGCCTTGACGACGTTCTCGAGGTTCTTGTGCGGCTTGTCGGCGTTGCCGACGAAGAGCACGTAGGGCCGTTCGATGCCGAGCTGATCGAGCCAGCGCTCGAGATCGTCGTCGTCGAGGCGCTCGTGAAACGCGGGATCGATGCCGTTGTAGACCACCTCGATCTTCGCCTCGTCGACGTCGAAGTGATGCATCAGGTCGGTGCGCGTCGTCTCCGACACCGTGAGGATGCGATCGCCGCGGTTGAGCGCGTGGCGGATCATGCGTTCGGCGTAGAGGCGCGCGAAGCGGTTGGGCAGGAACTCGGGATAGAGCAGATGGATGATGTCGTGAATCGTCACGACGGCCTTGCCTGGCACGAACGGCGGCAGCACGTAGTGGGTCGCGTGGTAGAGATCGACGCGATGGCGCAGCAGCCGCCACGGCACGGTCGCGAGCTCGCGCATCGAGTAGCCGGGCGCGCGCTCGGTGACGAACGAGAAATTGTCGGGCAGCCGGCGCAGCGCGTCCTGCCCGCCGGGCTGGGTCAGCAGGATGTAGCGATTCCGCTCGTCGATCTCGGCCAGCTGGCGCACGAGTCCCTGGATGTAGGTCCCGATGCCGTAGTCGCGGACCTTGCGGGCGTCGATGGCGATGGTGTGAGACATGCTGCAGCAGGGTGGTACAAGGGCTGAACGCGAAGAATTATAGGACTGTAGCATAGAAGCGGTGCGGCGCTACAGTCGGGATGCGTTCGGGTCGCCGCAGTGCGGCATATCGTAGCAGGGTTGGGGAGTTTCCCGGGGGTTCTCGGGTTCTCGAAGGTTTCCCGAGGGCGGGGTTTGCCGAAGGTTTCCCAGGGCTGAAGCCCTGGGCTATTCCTCCGACGGCCTGCCTCTCGGCAGCCTACCCCCGCCCCTCACCGGAACCGCCTGCGCGGGTCTTGCGCGCGTTCGTCGGGATCGCTAACTCCACGCGCCCAGGTCATGCGGCGGATCCTCGCCGCGCAGCCACGCCTCGAGGTTCGCGAGCTCCCCGTCGCGACGGTGATAGCCCGTCGCCTCGATCAGCATCTTCGCCGCCTCGACGTGCACCTGTGCCCGCTCGCGCGCGTCGTCGGCTTTCGACAGATCGCGCAGCAGGCGCGCGCGTTCGAGATGCGCGTCGCAGGCGAACAGGCGCATGCCGCAGCGGTCGGCGAGCTCTTCGACGTCGCGGAGATCGTCGCCGGCGGCATTGGCGTCGTGAGTAACGAGGCGGGAGTAGACGGCGCGGGCGAGCAGACCATGCGGTAACTCGTCTTCCTGACCGGAAGCGCGCAGGCCCTCGACGGCTTGGTCGAGATGCGTGCGCGCCGGCTCCGACGCGTCCGGATCGTCCCCGTGCGCGAGGATCGTCCAGGCGCGGCCGAGGCTCAGGTAAGCAACTGCGACATCCAAGAGCGGGTCACCATCTTCGATGGCTGATCGAAGCGTTTTCTCCTCTCGCTCCACTACCGCCCGCGCCGACGACGCGTCGCCAGGCGACAGAAGCAGATCGCAGTACCGGTAGCCCTGAACCGAGTACAGACGCGGGTAGGACGGCTGCCGCTCCGCCTGCATCACCTCTGCCTTCGCAAAGCACGACGACGCCGACGACACAGCACCCAGCTGGTGATGCGCGTCGGCAAGCGTCGTGCGCTTCCCCGTTCGCTGGAATGCATCGCCGCTGCGGTCAGCCAGCGCGACCGAACGCTCCGCGTCCGCCAACGCCTGAGACAGCACTCCCAGCGTTACGTTCAGCTCACTCAGGTTCCCAGCTACTACTGCCGCTCGCTTCCACTCTTCAGCGTCAGCAAGTCGCTCGAAGCTTGTACGCATCGGCGCCTCAGCCTCGGCCAGGCGGCCCAGCGCGCGAAGCACGATGCCCGCCTGGTTCAGAAGCCACGCCTGATCCGACGCGCGCAGCGAACCGTGCGGACGCGTGAACGCCTCCGCGAAGAACGACGACACCGCCGTCAGCTCCGAACCGAACAGGCCGAGCTTCTTCCAGCTGTAGTGCTCGTCGCCGCGATGAATGCGCTTCCGATAGACCGAATCGTACGTCTCCTGCACCTGCCCCGCGCGACACCCGTGCACCACCGCCTGATAGAGCGGCATCAGGCCTTCTTTCGTATCGGGCTGCTCCTCGGTCGTCGACGTCGTCAGGTATTTGTAGAGTCGCAGATGACCGGCCTGCCACGCCGCGTGCGCCTCGCGCGCCAGCCGCGCCGCCGCGTGGGCGCGCACGAGCGGATGGGCGTCAAGCGTGCCGTCCTCGCCGTCGAGCAGCAGGCCGATTCGACGCAGGCGCGTCAGTGCGCGCTTCCAGCTGCGCGTGGGCAGATCCATCAGGGCGTCGGTCAAACCTTCGATCGCCGGTTCTGCCCGCAGCGCATCGAGGCAGTCCGCATCCGCCGGACGATCGAACAAACCCATCATCCGCACGATCGCCCGCTCCGGCGTGTCGCCCAGCCACGCATCGTAGGCGTCGAGCACCTTCGTCGCGTGCTCACCCTCGGGCGCCTCGGGATCGAGCAGATCGACCGCCTCGGGGCGACCCACGTCGCCGTCGAGCACCTCGTTCGCATACTGGCCCACGAGCTTGATCGTCAGCGCGTGCCCCTTCGCATGCGCTACGGCTGTTTTCATGTCGTGCGCGTGGCCCGTGACACCGAGAACGCGCAGCAATTCGACGCCGTCGGCTTCGCTGAGATGGTCGAGCTGGCGATGCCGCACGGTCGCATCGACGCGCGGGTCGAGCGCGGGCACGCGCAGGCGCGTCGTGATCAGGCACAGGCCCGGCCCCGGACGCCCGTCGGCCAGCGCGACGAGCAGCGCGCGCATCGCGGGATCCTGCAGCTTGCCGTCCGATGGCCGCTGCAGCGGTTCGAGACCGTCGAGGATCAGGAGCATCCGCGCGGCCAGAACCCGCGCGGCGAGCGCGCGTCCACGGTCTTCGAACGACTTCGGCATCTGCGCGCCGAAGAAGGCGAACGCCCGTGTGAAGAAATCCTCGCTCGATCCGCCGCCCTCGAGACCCTGGTTGTAAAACGAATAGCCGTAGACGTGCGACAGCCCGCGGTAGCCGCCCTCGTCGACCACGAGCTGGCTCAGCCACCCTTGCACCAGCGCCGATTTGCCCACACCACCCCAGGCTTCGAGCGTCGCGATGCGGATCTTGTCGTCGCTCAGCGCCGCGTCGAGTGCGCGCAAATCGTCCGCGCGGCCGACGAACGCGCCCGCCGATCGAGGCAGCAGCTTGGTGTCGACGGCCTGACCGCCCGCGGACGCGTCGTCCTGCGCGGCGTCTCGAATCGCATCGACGATGTCGTCGAGCGTGTCTTCGAGCGCTCGAGGATCGAGGCGAGAAAGCGGTGGGTCGTGCGGGTGAACGAACTGCACGTTCTGGAGCAGCGACGACTGCACCGGGCATCGCTCCAGCAAGACGCAGAAGAGCTGCAGCTGACCGCGCCGATGCCGTTCCATGAGAAGCGGCAGCTCCTTCTGCCTCACGAAGTCGGAGGCGAGAAAACGCTTGCTCACCAACAGCAAAGCCGCATCGGTTTCGGCCAGGCCGCGTTCGATCTCCGCGAGCCAGTGCGCACCGGGCGCGATGCGCTCGTCGCGCCACAGCGTCACCAAACCGTCGTGCACGAGCGGCTTCAGAAGCAACTCGAACCGCTCGGCCCAGTCATCGTTCTGCCGGCTGTAGCTGATGAAAATACGCATCGCCAACGATCCTCCACCGATCACATCGTCGTCGCGACGATTGTAGCGGAGCGGGCGGCGGGTTCGCGGAGCGAGGGATCGCGGCTCATGCCACGGGTCGCGGCCTTTGTCGCCTGGGAATGAATCCCCAGGCTACTCGTGTGGACGGCCCGCCTCCGGCGGCCTACCGCCGCCCAGCCCAAGACGCATCGTCACGCTTCGTCGCGATCGATGGATCGGTGGCTCTTGATGTCGGGTGATTGCAGCAAGCGTCCGCGACGCGATCCCTACGAGCGCGCGCAAGACATCCGCAGGCGGTTCCGGTGCGGGGTGAGGCCGTCTGTCGAAGACGCGAAGCCTGGGGCTTCAGCCCCAGGAAACCGTGCACGAACCTCGAACCCGCGGGACCGCATCCGCGAACCTCGAACCCGCGGGACCGCATCCGCGAACCTCGATTTCCCGGAACCGCGCCCGCGAACCTCGATTTCCCGGAACCGCGCCCGCGATTCTCATCCTCCGCCCTTCGCCGTCCGGTTTCCGCCCTCCGCCCTCCGCCGTTCCATCTCGTCCGATGAACGGTTCCCCGGGGCTGAAGCCCCGGGCTACACGCCTCAGGCGCTGCGCGCCTTCGGCAGACCGCCTTGGGCGGCCCACCCCCGCCCATCCCAAGACGCATCGAATGCTTCGTCGCGATCGATCCGTCAGTGGCTCCCTCGGCACAGATGCGCGGCGGATTCCGTGACGTCACCCCTCGAACATGCGCAAGAAACCCGCAGGCGGTTCCGGTGAGGGGTGGGGCGGGCCGCCGTGAGGCGGTCTGCCGGAGACGCGAAGCGTCGGAGGCGCGTAGCCTGGGGCTTCAGCCCCAGGAAACCCCCCGGCACCCCACGAATCCACGGAATCGGAACCTCACACGCCCACGGAACCGGAACCCCACGAACCCACGGAACCGGAACCCCACGAACCCACGGAACCGGAACCCCACGACGCCCCCGATCAACCGCCGATCAAGCCGCCGCAGGCGCCGTCCCCGCCTCGACGTCGACCTCATCCGCATCCGCGCGCGGACGCAGATGCAGCGAGAGCGGCACGGCGAGCAGCGCGAGCAGACCGGCGAGCCAGAACGGCGCGCCGCCCGCCGGCAGATAGGCCGCCATCGCGACCGCGCCGGCAAGCAGAACCAGCACGTGGTCGTAGGCCCAGCCCGCGCCGAGCGGCGCGATCAGGCGACACACGCCGCCGAACGCCTGCTGCACGCCCAGCGTCTGACCGACCTGATCGGCCGGCGCGTGGCGCGAGACCAGCGACGTCACCGTCGGGAAGAGCAGCGCCGTACCGACCGGCACCGGCAGGATCAGCAGCGTGAACAGCCACGCGTTCGACGCGAACGGCGCCAGCAGCAGCCCCACGCCGAGCGCCACCAGGCCCAGACGCAGCGTGCGCACCTCGCCGAAACGGCGCACGAACGCGCCCAGGATCAGGCCGCGCATGATCACCGACACGAAGCCGATCGCGACGTAGAACCAGCCGATCGTCTGCGTGGTGATGCCGTAGCGGTCGGCGAGGAAGATCGCGACGACGGCGTTCATCGCCATGAACGCCATCATGCCGAGGCCGTACACCGCGATCAGCACCGACACCGGCGTCGTCGGATGGCGCAGGACGTCGAGCATCGCCGTCGTCAGCGGCACCGACGCTGCACGCGCGGACGCGCGCTTCGACGTCGGCACGCGGTGCTCGGGCAGATAGCGCACCAGGAACACCAGGTTGATCGCCGAGATCGCCGCCGCGATCAGGCCGGGCGCCGCCATGCCCCAGCCGACCGAGAGCGAGCCGATCGCCGGGCCGATCATCACGCCCGCACTGGTGCAGGCGGTGATCCAGCCGAGCGCTTTGGCGCGCTCGTCGGGGCCGACCGCGTCGGAAACGTAGGCCTGGGTCGCGCTCAGCGTGCCGCCGCCCGCGCCCTGGAAGAAGCGGCACAGCAGCAGCAGCCAAATCTGATCGGCGAAGGCGAAGATCAGGAAGGCGACCGTCGCCATCACCTTGCCGAGGATGATCACCGGACGCCGTCCGATGCGGTCGGAGAGGCGCCCCCAGAGCGGCGCGGTCACCAGCTGGGCGAAGGCGAAGGCCGCCAGCATCGCGCCGACCACCAGGCCGCTCGCGCCCAGCTCCTGGGCGTAGAGCGGCACCAGCGGCAGAATCAGCGCAAAGCCCAGCATGCTGACGAAGGCGGAAACCATCAGCACCCAGAGCTGACTGAGATCGTGGCGGTTGGTGTCGTTCATGGCTTTGAGATGCGCGCCGACGGCGCAAGGTGCCGCGCGGCGCGCTCAGGGGGCCGCGTCGCCGCGGCCGAAGAGGAGGAAGGCGCCGGTGCTGAGCAGCATCAGCAGTACACCGTACGCAGCGCCGACGCCGAAGGTTTGGGCGCGCAGCGCGGCCAGGATCTCCATCGAGATCGGACGCGTCTCGAAGGTGTAGAGCAGCACCGAGGTCACGAAGTCGCCGAGCGCGGTGATGAACGCGAGCGACAGGCCGGCGAGCAGCGCCGGCCGCAGATGCGGCAGGACCACCCGGCGCAGGATGCGCCACGCGCCGGCCCCCAGCCCCGCTGCCGCTTCCTCGAGCGCCGGATCGAGCTGGCGCAGGCCGGCGAGCGCCGCGCGGCCGGTGAGCGGCAGGCAGCGAACGAGATAGGCCAGCGGCAGGATCATCGCCGTGCCGATCCACAGGAAACGACCGAACCACGGCGCGTCGACGCTGAAGGTCACCGCCAGCGCGACCGCGAACACCGTGCCGGGAATCGCCCACGGCAGCGCCACCAGCGACTCGAGCAATGCGCCCAGTCGACCGCGGCCGCGGCGAACTCGGCGTCGCCGTGCATGTACTGCTCCAGCACCTCGAGTGCTCCCGCCTTCCGCCGCCGCAGCCCCTCCGCCTCCGCCTTGAT
>JBCCOR010000063.1:0-12302 GCA_039025295.1 Acidobacteriota bacterium | reverse complement strand
GCGCGCCGGACGCCCGGTCGAGAATCCGCGTCAGCGCCCGGCCTACCGCTACTCCCCGCGCTACGGCCCGCTGCCGCCGTGCTTTGCCCGCGCCACGATCGTCGACGCGCCGTCGACGGCGGCCGGCAACGACGACCCGCGCGCGTGGCTGCTGGTCGGCGGCACGGCGAGCGTGCGCGGCGAGCTGTCGGTCCACGAGGGCGATCTCGGCGCACAGCTCGAGGAAACCTTCCACAACCTCGACCATCTGCTGCGCGCGGCGGTCGCCGAAACGGGCGCGCGCGGCGGACGCTACGTCGATCTGCGCGTCTACCATCTCGATCCGGTCGCGGCGCCGCCGCTACGCGCCGCGGTCCACAGCGCCTACCCGACCCTCGAAGGCCTCGAAACGGTGCGGGCCGACATCTGCCGACGCGAGCTGCTGGTCGAGATCGAGGGCGTCGCGCGGCTCGATCGCTAGGCGACCGGCGCAGCAGCTGCCGTCGCCGCAGGTGATGTCTCGTATCGTGGGGAGACATTCCCTCACGACAACCCCTTCAAAGACCTTCCTCAGCACGTGCTCGACGCCGAGCCGGAGATCGCAGCGGTGATCGATCAGGTCATGGAAACCGACATGATGTGAGGCACCGCGCCTGAGCGGCAAACAAAATACGAAGAACCGTTACGATTTCGCGCGATACGCTACGGCATATTGCGCTTGAACTCGCTCAGACGCCAATTCCACGGCAGACGGCACATGCATCACTGTACTCGAATCATCGAAAGTGAGGCAGTAAGGTGAATACCCATCATCTGGCAGCGGCCAGCCAAAGTCATTGGAGCGCCGACTTCGCCAATGACCATCTCGACGATTACAACCTATGCATGTACATCTACTGCGATGACGAATTTTGGGGCGCGATCCATCGGTTGCCCGACAACAGCATAACGCTCACCATATATCCGCAAGACACCTCGACGACGGTCCCTGTTGCGTGGCTCAACGAGCTACTGGCCCAGGCAGAAAAAGAGCTGCCTCTTCGTGAGGACGAGCCCGATGCCGCGGCATCTTTGCTCAGTCATTAAGCCAGAGTAAGCCACCTCTCATGATCAAACCTCACGTTCAGTATTACCATTTACACAATACAAAAGCAGAGCAAGGCAGTACATCAGACGATCCGTATAACTGCTCCATTCTTGTTAGCGCAGCCATCGGCGCCACGAGCAGCAGCGGCACGAATCTCTTCTATTTTCAATTCGTCACACCTCAGTTCTTGCTGAACACCCTGGAAGAAGATGCTTTCCAGCTAGGCCGCGGCCTGATTATTGTTCCGATCCTTTATGAAAATGCAGTAGAAAAGGCTCTGGAAAGAGTCATGACTATTTGCAAAGGCAAGTCCTGGGACGAAGTCACACAAAAGCTCGCGCGCTACGGACGCTGGGAATATGAGGACGCCGAGTTTTTGCTCGATTCCTGAGCCTAACTCTCACAACACATCGACTAACGGTAGAGCGTTTTACAGCATGACTCATTTTCACTCGGCGCCTGCGCTCGAAAATCACTGGAGTGCCGACATCACCAACGACCCTTTCGACGACTTCAATCTTTGCATCGAAATCTCATGCGAGAACTATATATGGGGCGTTATCAAGAGGCCTGCTGACAACTCGATCATACTCACGGTTTATGAGAACGAGCGAAATGTCCACGTACCCGCAAAATGGCTGGGGCAACTGCTGCTTGACGCAGAAACTGAACTCCCTGTCCGCTGCTAGCCCACATCCCGCAGCACATCGACCGGACGACGCCGAACCGCGCGTCTCGGTCGCTGACCGCACGGCGCGGCCGAGCGTTGGTCACCATGGCTCGGCTGTACGACGGGTCATCGCGCCGGCGCTGAGCGACGCTTTGCCAAGAGTCGGAGACTGACGATCGACCGTCACAATGGGTTCACATCCTGGTAGGCCCCGGCCTGCACCCTTTTCCACGTGCCAAGGAGAAAACCCATGCACCGAACGGTTTCGCTGGCAGCCCTGCTGCTCCTGCTCACGCTCGTCGCCGCGCCCGCCGCGGCCGCGCCGTCGTCTTTCAACGCGCCCAGCGTCACGACCTGGCTGTCGCAGTGGTGGCAAGCCGCCGTCGCCTGGCTGACGCCCGATCCGCCGGCCGACGAGCAAGGCCTCGCGATCATTCCCGAAGGCTCGACGGTCGTCGTGCCCCTGCCCGATCCGCCGGTCGACGAACAAGGCCTCGCGATCATTCCGGTAGGCTCGACGGTCGTCGCGCCCCTGCCCAACCCGCCGATCGACGAGCAAGGCCTCGCGATCATCCCCGAAGGCTGATCGATCGACGGGAGCGGCCGCGCCTGCGGCCGCTCCCGCTTTGCTAGGATCGTCGTCATGCAGCTGACCGAGCTGAAGGAACGCGATCGCAACAACGAAAGCAGCCGGGTGGATGCCCGGTGGCTGAGTGGGCGCGTCGACGACGCGATCAAAGCGACGGGCTATCACGAGCCCGGCTTTCAGATCGTCTTCCAGCTGCGGTGCGAGCGCAAGCTGCGCACCGCGCCTGACGAGGCGCTGCCCTGGGCGTTGAGCGCACCGCGCTTCATCGAATTCTGGAAGCGGCGCGCGCCGACTGAAGCCGCAGTTTGGGCACGCTTTCTCGTTCGCGCCCACGCCGTGCGCGCCACGGCAGAGCGCGTTGCAGGGAATATCGACGCCGCAAACGATGCCTACCTGCGCGCTATTTCGACGCTCGACGCGTACCGCACCCACGTACCAGCGAGCGACGTTTGCGACCTGTACCGTCGCTACGGTGGATTCTGGGCCCTTAAATGGCGGCTTAAGCCAGCTTTAATACTGCTGAATTACGCGATGGAAGTGGCCAACCGGACACATGAATGCGATGCTGAGCCTGATCTTCAAGACGTAGCGCGCTCTCACGCGATGCTCGGTGCGGTGTATACCCAATTCGGCCTGCCGGCGGGCGAAGCGGTGCAGATACTCTCGCCCGCGGCACAGCGCGCACATCGGCTCCAAGCCTCTTACCATCTGGGCTGCGCCGTCCGACAGCTCGACGTCAACGTCAATCGCTTCCTGGCCGACGCGTCGCTGGTCAACCTCGTCACCATCTCGACCTTCAACCGCGAGCCGACCGAGCGGCGCGCCATCCTGGCTCAGATCGACAAGGCACGCCTCCAAATTCGCGAGCGCACCGGCAACGTCAGCCAGTTCGCCTGTCGGCTCGACTGGCTGCAGGGCCTCGTTCACCACAGCCTCGGCGAGCATGAGCAGGCCGCCAAGCTGCTGCGCGAGACGCGCAACCGCTTCATTCGCAAGAAGGCTGATCTGCTCTATCTGATCATCACCCTCGATCTTGCCGAGATCGAGCGCGCGCGCGGAAATTGGGCTGATATCCGCCGGATGGCGAAGCGCCTCGAACCGGTGATCGAACGACGGGCCGGCAAAGACGGGCCGGTCATCGACCACATTCGCGCCTGGCGCGAGGCCGTACTCGCGCGCGAGGTCGACGACAAGATGCCGTGGCCCGCGCTCGACAAGCTCCGCAGCTGCCTGTTCAACCTGCCAGGCGTGCCGTCGTCGGAGCTGTCGACACCGCAGCTGCCGTCGGCGGAACCAGCCTAGCCAGCGCGGCTCGATCGGCCAGCGCGCAGCGCCTCGGCAGACGACGAACGACCCGATCCTTAACCCACATCCCGCAGCGCATCCACCGGACGCAGCCGCGCCGCACGCCGCGCCGGGAGGGCGCAGCCGAGGACGCTGACCAGGAGCGAGAACGCGACGATCGCCGCCAGGTCGGACGCGCGCACGCGGAACGGCACCGCGTCGATGAAGTAGATCGCCGCCACCTCGGGACTGAAGCGCACCAGCTCGAAGGTGGTGATCGTCCACGCCGTGCCGACGCCCACCAGCACGCCCAGGGCCGTGCCGACCAGGCCGAGCAGCACGCCGTAGATCAGGAAAATCTGGAACCGACGCCGCGGCGGCAAGCCGAGCGCGGCCAGGACGCCCAAATCGCTGCGCCGCTCGCGCACCAGAAGCACCAGCGTCGAGGCGACGTTGAACGTCGACACCACGACGATCAAGCCGAGCACCAGGAACAGCAGCCAGCGCTGCAGCTCGAGCGCGGTGAACAGCTCGCGGTTGAGCCGCAGCCAGCTGTCGACCAGCCAGCGATCGCCCAAAATGGCCTGCGCCGCGTCGACCGTGGCGTCGGTCGCGGACGGATCGTGGAGCGCCAGTTCGAGGAGCGTTGGGCCGTCGGGGCCGCGCAGCGACGTCAGCACCGCGCGGTCGAGCAGCGCCCACGCGCTGTCGAACTCGTGGAAGCCCGTGCGGAAGTCGCCGACCACACGCACCGAGCGGTAGCGCATGCGCGGTGGACCGCCCGCCGCGCTCAGGCCCAAGACCACCAGCCGCAGCGGATCGCCCGGCGCAACGCCGAGCTGACGCGCGAGCTCGGCGCCGAGCAGGACGCCCGGCAGAGGCACGGCGCCGTCCGCCGCCTGGGCCGGTGCGGTGAGCACGCGGCCCTCGAGCCGCGGATCGTCGGCGTCAACGCCGCGCAGCACGACGCCGACGCCGTCGGGCGCACCCGGACCGATCAGCGCACCCTCGCCGTAGACCACGCGCTGGACGCGCGCCACCGCGTCGAGCGCGGCGAGCTCGCCGAGGCGCGCATCGTCGTCGGCGAGCGGCGCGTCGAAGCCGATCGGCGTCGCCATGATTTCGGCCTGCAGGCCGATCAATTTGTGGCGCAGATCGTGGGTGTAGCCGCTCATCAGCGCCATCGCGATGACCATCGCCGTGACGCCGAGCGCGGTCGAGAGCACCGCCGCGCGCGCGGTGCCGCTCAGCAGGCGGCTGTGATGCCGGCCGCCGCCGCGCAGATAGCGCGCCGCCAGCGCCCAGGCCAGGCCGAGCGGCGCGCGCGATCGGCTCATCGCGCCGCGGCGCGCGCGGCCGCGACCGCCAAGAAGCGATCGAAGAGCGGATGCGCGTCGTGCGGCCCCGGCGCGGCCTCGGGATGGTATTGCACCGACCACACCGGATGCGCGCGCCCTTCGAGCACCAAACCCTCGACCGTGCCGTCGTTGAGGTTGACGTGGCTCACCCGGCAGCCCGACGGCAGGCTGTCGGCGTCGACCGCAAAGCCGTGGTTCTGGCTGGTGATCGCGACCGTGTCGTCGGCGACGTCGCGCACCGGCTGGTTGCCGCCGTGATGGCCGAAGGCGAGCTTGTAGGTGCGCGCACCGAGCGCCAGCGCGAGCAGCTGATGGCCGAGGCAGATGCCGAAGAGCGGGCGCGGCGCGGCGACCAGATCGCGCACGTTGGCGACCAGGTCGTCGAGCGCGGCCGGATCGCCCGGGCCGTTGGAGAGCAGCACGCCGTCGACCGGGCGCGCCAGCGCGTCGAGCGCCACAGACGACGTGCGCGCCGGCACCACCGTCACCCACGCGCCGCTGTCGGCGAGCGAGCGCGCGATGCTCACCTTGGCACCGAAGTCGTAGACCACGACGTGCGGCGCGGCGCCGGCCGTCCACGCCGGCGCGGCGACGCCGAACGGACGCGCGTCGACGGGCGTCGGCGCCAAGGTCGTGGCGGCGTCGCGGGTGACGTCGTCGACCAGCGCCTGCCCGATCATCGATGGCCAGGCGTCGAGGCGCGCGCGCAGGGGCGCGAGCGCAGCGTCGTCGAGCGCGTCCGGCAGAGCGGCGTCGGCGTCGGCCGGCGCGTGCACCACGCCGCGCATGGCGCCGCGGTCGCGCAGACGGCGCACCAGGGCGCGGGTGTCGATGCCGTCGAGCGCGGGCACGTCGTGCGCGCGCAGATACGCGTCGAGCTCGCCGCGGCTGGCGTGGTTCGAGGCGCGCGCGGTGAAGCGGCGGGCGACGAAGCCCGCCGCCCACGGCCGCGCCGACTCGGCGACGTCGTCGCGCACGCCGTAGTTGCCGATGTGCGGCTGGGTCATCACCACGATCTGACGGTGGTAGGAGGGATCGGTGAGGATCTCCTGATAGCCGGTCATCGCGGTGTTGAAGACGACCTCGCCGAAGGCGGTGCCGGGCGTCCACGCGCGACCGACGTAGCGGCTACCGTCTTCGAGCAGCAGAATCCCGGGGCGCGGAACGCGCGGCGAGCGATCGGACGTTTCGTGATTGGGCGCTTCCATGATGATTCGGTATCCTATCGGTCCACGCCCGGTTTCGCCCGCATCCCTCCGGAGACTCCGACCATGCGCCGCTTCTCCCGTCTATCGCTCGCATTCGCCGCATTCGTCCTCGCGCTCTTCCTCGCCGACAGCGCGCTGGCCTACGTCGTCTTTCTCAAGGACGGCAGCCAGATCACGACCCGCGAGAAATACCGCATCGAGGGCGATCAGGCCTACTTGACCCTGCCCAGCGGCACGCGCACCGTGCTGCCGGCGTCGGAGATCGACATCGAGAAAACCGAGGAGGTCAACAGCCAGAACACCCTCGGTCAGGCGACCCTGGTCGAAGGTCTCGGCCGTACGAGCAATCAGCTGCCCCCACCGACGCCCAAACGCGACGATCTGCGTACGCTGCTCACCCTGCAGGACGATCGGGATGTGCTGGCGCCGCCCGAGCGCGAGATCGAGGAAGCCGATCCGCGCGATCCCGACACGATCCAGGTGCCGCAAACCCCGGCGGGCTACAACGATCTGCTGCAGATGTCGCGCGAGACCTACGGCGATCAGGAGATCGTCGACCTGGTCAAGGAGATCCTGCTCAATCAGGGACTCGACGACGTCGAAGTCAACCGCGGCACGCGCAGCGGGCGGATCTATCTGCGTGTGATGACGACGTCGGAAGGCGCGGTCTTTCGCGCGCTCGAGGCGACCAGCGAGAGCCTGCTGCAGCTGCGGGAGCGCTTCCCGCGGCGGGCGATCAGCGCCATCGAGCTGCTGATGCTGACCTCCGCCAGCCAGCGCGCCGGGCAGTTTCTGATCACGCCCGACGACGCCCAGCGCCTGATGTCGAAGACGGTCGCGCGCGAGCGCTTCTTCCTGCGCCACGTCCAGTTCTGACGCGGCGCCCAGCGCGTGGCGCCCAGCGCGTGGCGCCCAGCGCCCGACTCGATCAGTTCGTCAGCTTGCCGCCGTCGGCCAGCGCGCCGCCGAGCAGCGCGTCGTCCTCGCCGTGCAGATCGAGCACGTCGGTGACGGCGCGGCCGGTGCGTCGCTCGAGGCGCTGCTGGCAGCTCGGCACCGCCCAGGCCGGCGCGTCGAGGAAGATGCACTCGATCCGGTGCATGGGGAAAAAGACGGTCGTGGTGCCGAGATCCGGCTCGTCGTCGCTGCTCAAATCCGCCAGCCAGTCGTCGAAGCTCGCGAGGTTGATGCCGCGCAGCGTGACGCCGTGGGGCGCGATCATCAGCATCGCACCCCAATACTTCTCCGACGGATTGATCAGATGCAGCAGGACGATCTCACCGGCTTGCACGCGCGCGCCTCGCTCAGCCCGGCTGGGCCAGCTCGAAGAGCACGCCGCCGGCGCTCTTCGGATGGATGAACTGCACCCGACTGCCGCCCGCGCCCGGCGTCGGCGCGTCGCGCAGCAGCCGGTGACCGGCGGTGCGCAGGCGCGCGTCGTCGACGTCGACGTCGTCGGAGCGCAGGCAGACATGGTGGATGCCCGGGCCGCGCTTGTCGAGAAAGCGCGCGACGGGCGAGTCGTCAGCGGTCGGTTCGAGCAGCTCGAGGCGGCTGTCGCCGCAGGCCAGCATCGCGACCCGCACCTTCTCCTGGGGCACCTCTTCGATCTCGACCAGCTCGAGGCCGAGATCGCGGTAGAACGGCAGCGCTTCGTCGATCGAGCGCACGGCGATGCCGATGTGGTCGATCGCGCCGATCATCGGCGCGCGTGCTCCTTGAGCAGGTTGCGCGCGATCACCATGCGCTGGATCTCGCTCGTGCCCTCGCCGATCGTGCAGATCTTGCAGTCGCGGAAGAACTTCTCGGCGCGGTAGTCCTTGATGAAGCCGTAGCCGCCGTGGATCTGGACGCCGCGCTCGGCGCAGAACACCGACACCTCGCCGGCGTAGAGCTTGGCCTGCGCCGACAGGCGCGAAACGTTGGCATCGCCGGCGTCCATCGCGAGCGCGGCGGCGTAGGTCAGCGCCTCGGCCGCGGCGATGCGCGTCGCCATCTCGGCAAGGTGGAATTGAATCGCCTGGAACTGCGCGATCGCCTTGCCGAACTGCTCGCGCTGCTTGGCGTAGTCGCGCGCGGTCTCGAAGGCGCCGATCGCGGTGCCGAGGCCGAGCGCGGCGATCGAGATACGGCCACCGTCGAGGATCTGCAGCGCCTGGATGAAGCCCTCACCGCGCGCGCCGAGCAGATGGTCGTCGGGCACGAAGCAGTTCTCCATGATCACCTCAGCGGTGTCGGAGGCGCGGATGCCGAGCTTGTTCTCTTTCTTGCCCGGGCGGAAGCCCTCGGTGCCGTACTCGATGACGAACGCCGAGACGTTGTGATGGCGCGCGCCGTCGGGATCGGTGACCGCCAGCACGACGCAGACGTCGCCGACCGAGCCGTGGGTGGTGAAGGTCTTGGCGCCGTTGAGCACCCAGCCGCCGTCGACCTTCTCGGCACGCGTGCGCGTGCCGGCGGCGTCGGAGCCGGCGTCGGGCTCGGTCAGGCTCCAGGCGCCGATATGTTCGCCCGTGCACAGCTTGGGCAGCCAGCGCTGGCGCTGCGCTTCGGTGCCGAATTTGAAGATGTGGTTGGTGCAGAGCGAGTTGTGGGCGGCGATGGTGATGCCGACGGAAGGGTCGATGCGCGACAGCTCGGTCACCACCAGCACGTATTCGACGTAGCCGAGGCCGGCGCCGCCGAGTTCTTCGGGGAAAAGAATGCCGAGGAAGCCGAGCTCGCCGGCCTTCTTGATCTGCTCGAGCGGAAAGCGCTGGGCCTCGTCGATCTCCTCGACGATCGGGTCGATTTCGCCGAGGGCGAATTCCCGCGCGGCTTCGCGGATCGCCTCCTGCTCAGGGGTCAGGGCAAAGTCCACGGATGACATCTCCTTGGGCGCGCGTCGAGGGTCAGCGTTGGGGGGACGCGCGGCGTGGCATCGGATCGCGTTCGCTGGGCTGGACGGATGGAAGGTCCGATGCGGCGCGCCATAGACGCGCGCACCGGTCCCGGCAGTGTATCGCATCTGGTCCGCGACGGCGGCCGCGCTTCGCTCTCGGCGAAGCGGGCCGCGCGCGGTTCAGCGCGATCATGCACTGTGAGGACTTTCGCGTACCATGCGCGCACCGATGCACGGATTCGACGCTTCTTCGACGCTGCTGGCCGGACTCCTGCTGACCGCGCTGCTGCTCGCCGGCGTCGCCGCGGCCCGCGCCTGGCGCGCGCGACGATCCACGGTCGACGTGCTGCTGATCGGCCAGCGCAGCGTGCTGACCCGCGGCCGCGCGACGCTGCGCGCGATCGAAGCCGCCCAAGACGGCGGCCCGAACGCGCCAACGCTGAGCGCGCTGCTCGCCGCGCTCGCCGGCGACGATCCGCATCCGCTCGCCCGCGCCCTGCGCGCGGCGCATCGGGCGGATCCGATCGTCGGCAACGGGCGCCGCCCGCGCGCAGAAGACGCCGATCTCGCCGGCACAGTGATCGACGCCGCCGGGCGCGCGCGCAGCGTGCGCCTCGGCGGCGAGCATCATCTGGTCGACGAGGGCATCGATCCCGGTCCGCTGGCGCGGCGCGCCGAGCTGCTGCGGCGCGACGGCGCGAGCGTGCGCTTCATCGCGGTCGACGACCGGCTCGCCGGCCTGGCGATCTTCGACGACCCGGCCGCGCCGGACGCGCCGGCGGCCGTCGCCGCGCTCGCGGCGCGCGGCGTACGGATCGTGCTCGCCACGCGCGACGGCGGCGCCACGGCGCACGTCGCGGCGCGCCGGGCTGGCATCGATCCCGCCGACGTCTACGCCGGCTGCCGCGCCGACGACAAACGCGCGCTGATCGTGCAGCTGCGCAGCGCGGGCCATCGCATCGCGGCGCTCGTCGACGCGGGCGATGCGGCGCACGCCGACGGGGCCGATCGCGTGCTGATCCGGGCGCCGCGCGATGCGCTGACGCACGCCGCGCGCAGCCTGGGCGCCGTTCCCGTCGTCGATCCCTGAAGCCGACCGGTTGAATGCGGTACGCTTCGGCCCAGACACCGAAACCCGCGGCACCGCACGGTGCCGCATCGTTCGAACGAGGAAAGGCGCATTGCTCGACGACGTCCTCGACCTCGCGCAGCACATCGGGCTGCGCCTTCAGGACGCCCTGCCGCCGGCGATCACCGGCTGGACCGACGATCCGCGCGTCGTGGCCGGCGCGGTCGTCGGCGTGGTGCTGCTCGTTCTTGTGGCGCTGGCGGTGCTCCTGTGGCGGCGCGCGCGCGATCCGGCGCGCCAGGCCCGGCTGCGCGACAAGCGCCGCATCCGCCAGCTGACGCGCAGCGGCAAATGGCTCGAGCTCGGTCATCTGCACGAGCAGGCCGGACGCAGCGCGAAGGCCCTCGACGCCTACCGCCGCGGCAACCATCACGAGCGCCGCGTGCGCCTGCTGCGCCGGCTCGGCAAGACGCGGGAAGCGCGTCGCCTGGCCAAGGAAAACGGCCTGTGGCAGTCGTACGCCGAGCTCAGCGAGCAGGCGGGCGAGGATCAGATCGCCGCCCAGGCCTATCTCGACGCGCGCAAGCCCTACGCCGCCGCCCAGGCCTACCGCCGCGTCGGCGAGATGACCCGCGCCGCCCAGGCCTATCTCGACGCCGAGCTGCCGGGCGAGGCGCTCGGCTGCCTCGCCAACGAGGACGGTCCGCAGACCACCCTGCTGCTCGACCGCGCGCTGCGCGCCGGCGCCTGGCCGCCCGACGACAGCCCGCAGCGCGCCGGCTACGAAGCCACCCTGCGCCGCACCCTCGAGCGCTGGATCAGCGCGCAGCAGCCGCAGCGCGCCTACGATCTCGCCGAGGCCAAGGGCCGCATGGGGCTGGCGCTCGACGTTGCGATCGCGCATCTGGAGCCGAGCCGCGCAATCGCCGACGCGCTCGTGCACGAACAGCGGCTCGACGACGCCGCCCGCGTCTTCGACGCGATCGGTGACGCGCGCGAGGCCCATCTGCAGCGCGCCGAGCACGCCATTCGCCGGGCCGATCCGCGCGCCGCGGCCGAACACTTCGATCGCGCCGAGCGCTGGACCGCAGCCGCCGAGCAGTGGGCCCTGGCGGGCGACCTAAGCGCCGCCGCCGAGCGCTTCGAGCGCGCCGGCGAATTCGAACAGGCGGTGGCTTACTTCCAGCGCGCCGGCGAAGAAGGCGAGGCGCGACGCCTGACCAACGAGGCGATCACCCGCGGCCTGCGCGTCGAGGTGCGCGGCGAGGCGGACTACAAGCAGGCCGTCCAGCCCGCGGAGGACGACGCGACCACCCGCGAGCCGCTGGCGAAGCCGCCCGACAGCCGACCGTCGACCGTCGATCCGACGCGCTATCGCCTGCTCGCCGAGATCGGCCGCGGCGGCATGGGCGTCGTCTACCGCGCGCACGACCGCATCCTCGACCGCACCGTCGCCTACAAGCTGCTGCAGATCGGCCACGCCGACGAAGCCCTGCTCGGCGAAGCGCGCGCGGCGGCCAAGCTCGCCCATCCCAACATCGTGCAGGTCTACGACGCCGGCTTCACCGAGGGCGGGGTGTTCATCGTCATGGAGATGGTCCAGGGCGACACCTTCGCCACCCTGCTCGCCAAGCGCTCGCTGTCGATCGACGGCATTCGCACCGTCGGCCGACAGGTCTGCGCCGCGCTGCACCACGCCCACGCGCGCGGCATCGTGCATCGCGATCTCAAGCCGTCGAACCTGATGTGGACCGACGAGAACAAGGTCAAACTCACCGACTTCGGCCTGGCGCGCACCCTGAGCGAGGGCGGCGTGGTCACGGCCGTGGCCGGCACGCCCTACTACATGGCGCCCGAGCAGATCCGCGGCGAGCCGCTCGGACCCGCGTGCGACATCTACGCCCTCGGCTGCGTGCTCTACGAAATGGCCTGCAAGCGGACACCCTTCACCGGCGGCGCCGCGATCAGCGCCCATCTCACCACCGCGCCCGACGATCCGCGCCAGCACCGCGCCGAGCTGCCCGACCCGCTCGCTGAGCTGATCCTGGCCTGCCTCGCGAAAGACGTCGCGGCGCGCCCGGCCTCGGCCGGCGAGGTCGGCCGGCGACTGCGCCAGTGAGCCGCGAGACGCCCGCCAACGCGCCGATGCCCCCGGGCTGGCGAGCATGCTATGCACG
>JBCCOR010000062.1:0-12362 GCA_039025295.1 Acidobacteriota bacterium | reverse complement strand
GCGGCCGCCGGCGTGCATCAGCTGCAGATAGTCGACGATCAGCAGATCAAGGCCGTGCTCGGCGCGCAAACGACGCGACTTCGAGGCGATCTCGAGCAGGTTCGGATTGGGCGAATCGTCGATGAAGATCTGCGCGGCTTTGATCTCACGGACGGTGCCGTAGAGCGCGTTCCACTGGTTCTCGGAAAGCTGGGCCTGACGCAGCTGGCCGAACGGCAGATCGGCCTCCGACGCGAGGATGCGCATCGCCAGCTCCTGCTCGCCCATCTCGAGCGAGAAAACGCCGACCGATTTGCTCTCGCGAATCGCGACGTGCTGCGCGACGTTGACCGCGAAGCTGGTCTTGCCCATGCCGGGGCGGCCGGCGATGATGATCAGGTTGCCGGCGACCAGGCCCTGGGTCATGTCGTCCCAGTCGTAGAAGCCGGTCGCCACGCCGACGCTGCCCTCGTTTTGCGCGCGCTCCTCGAGGCTTTCGACGGTCGCCTTCGAGACCTGGGCGAAGACGCTGAAGCCCTTCTGCACCGCCTCCTCGCCCAGCGCGAAGACTTTCTTCTCGGCCTCCGCCAGCGCCTCGGCAGCCTCGAGTCCGCCGTCGAAGCTGTTGCGGGTGATCTCGGCGCAGGCGAGGATCAGCTGCCGCCGAACGGCCCGCTCCTTGACGATCTCGGCGTAGGTGTCGAGGCGTCCGATGTCGGGCAGCTCGAGATCGAGGCCGGCGAGGTAGGCGATGCCGCCGATCATGTCGAACTGCTTCTGCTGCTCGAGCCGCGCCTGCAGCGTGCGCAGATCGACCACCGACTCGACCGCCTGCAGATGCACCATCGCCTCGAAGATGCGCTGATGGCGCTCGACGTAGAAATCCTCCGGCCGCAGCCGTCCGACCAGGAGCGGCAGCCGGCGCGGATCGAGCAGGACGCCGGCGAGCACCGCGCGCTCCGACTCCTCGGAGTGCGGCAGGCTGCTCGCCGCGCCGATCTCGAGCGAATCCCCGTCGCCGCCCGGGCGCCGGCCGCGGTTCTCTCGGCCGCGGCCCCGCCGCGGTCCGCCGGATGCGCCCGACGACGCACCGCCGCGCGCCGGACCGCGATCGGTCGGGGCGCGATCGGTCGGGCCGCGATCGACCGGGGCGCGATCGACCGGACCGCGATCGGTCGGGTCCAGATCGGGGGCGCCGTAGTCGTCGTCGTACGGTGGCGCGTCGTACACTTCGGTAGTGCTCGGCGGATCGTCCATGTCGACGTGATTGTGACCGACGCCGCCGGCCCTGCCAAGACGTGGATGAAGGCCGGCGACCCGGATGCGTCGCGCGGCCTGACCGCATCCTGACGGGTCATCTGGCAGACTGACTAACCGTTCGGTCGGTCTCCTCCCACTGCGCTTCGCGCGAGACCATACATCCGCCCGCTCGACAACCGCCCGATCATCAGCGCCACCGTGACGACATTGCCCAACGCCTTCTCCGGACGCGACCACGACGCCAACCCGCCCGCGCCGCCGACCGCCGACGCGATCGACGAAGCGGATCTCGTGCACTACATCTTCATCGGCGATCAAAAGCTGCCGCTGCCGGCCGGCGTCGACGCGGCGCGCTGGGGACTCGAGCGCGTGCGCGTGCAGAATCCGCGCATCCGCGCCTTCCTCGGTTGCATCCGCCTGCTCGGCGACGTCATGGAGAGCAACTACGCGATCCTGCACTGCTCGCCGGAGCGGCTGATCGAGATCTGGCGCAAGGTGCGCAAGGTCACCAGCCTGATCCGCGAAGACATCGCGCCGCTGCTCGAGCGGCCCTCGTGCATCCCCCGGCTCGAGGAGGCGCGCGCGAGCGCCGACACCTCGCTGGTGATGCTCAGCCGCACCGTGCTGAGCCAGGTCGAACGCCTGCCGCGCGAGCTGCCCGCCGATCGCCTGCTCGAGGTGCGCAAGCTGCTCTGCGTGTCGATCGGCCAGCTGCACGCTTTCCTGCAGGACACCTTCAGCCAGCTGATGGCGAGCGATCCGCGCAGCCAGCACGACGCCGACTACTTCCTGTCGAAGCGCTTCCCGCAGGACATCGAAGAGGCCGAGTGGCTGCACGCCACGGTCGGTCGTCTGCACCGCTATCTCTACGACGACATGACGCCGCGGCGCGACGAGCAGCTGCGTCCGCTGATCGAGTCGCTGGCCCTGCGACGACGCCTGCCCGAAGGCACGGCCTGGGTGCACGGCGAGATCTTCCTCAACCATCTGCTCAGCGAGCTCACACCCAAGCTCAAGGAGATCCTCGCGCTGCGCGGCATCCGCTTCCACGAGATGGAGATCCTCGACCGCTACGCCTGCGATCTGCCGGTGCGCTGCGAGCAGGTGCTGCATCTCTATCGCCTGTTCGGCGATCTGCAGGTGCGGTTCGGCGAGGTGCAGGGCATCGAGCAAGCCCAGCGGCTGCAGAGCGAGCAGGACCTGGGCGCCTGCCACATCGCGTTCAGCCACTACATGGAGCAGCATCTGCTCGAGGTCGACCGCATGCTGAACGACCTCATGGCTTTCGTGCCGATCTGGCTGCGCGGCATCGAGAAGCGGCGCGCGCTGCTGCTGCACCGCAGCGGGCGCGATCAGGACAGCCGCACCCGAGTCGACGGCGAGGTTGGGCTCGACGATCTCTTCGCCTGACCCGCGCGGCTTGACGGCGCCCGACGCCGCTGAGTACGGTTCGACCATGCGCCTGCCGATCAAGCCGATTTTCCTGCTCGCCGACAGCCGTCCGCTCTTCGCCGACGACGATCCCGAACGCTCCCTGCTGCGCGCGGTGCGCCGCCAGGTCGACGAAGGCTGGGTCAAGGCTGCGTACATCGGCGCCGCCAACGGCGACGAGCCGGCGTTCTACGAAATCTTCGAAG
The DNA here is from genome assembly GCA_039025295.1 of Acidobacteriota bacterium. GTDB lineage: Bacteria > Acidobacteriota > Thermoanaerobaculia > Multivoradales > J023 > JBCCOR01. Next base: position 9,486 of record JBCCOR010000062.1, on the reverse strand, counting down.
CGGCCATGGCGCGCATCGCCGTGCGCACCTGTCGTCACGTCCGCGCCGGCTATGGCGAGACCGATCAGGCGTTCCTGCGCGAGGCCGACATCGTGCTGCTCGCCGGCGGCGACGTCGCCGAGGGCTGGCGGGTGATCGAGTCGACCGGCATGCAGCAGCATCTGATCGAGGCCTACTACCGCGGCGCCGTGCTGCTGGGCGTGTCGGCCGGCGCGGTGCATCTCGGCCTGCGCGGCCAGGCCGGCGAGAAGCCGGGGCCGAACGACCACTTTCCCTGCCTGCAGCTGGTGCCCTACGCCGTCGACGCCCACGACGAGATGCGCGACTGGCTGCGCCTGCGCGCGCTGATCGACCGTCAGCCGCGCCTGCGCGGCCTCGGCCTGCCGACCGGCGCCAGCGCGCGCTTCGACCACGGCGGCCTGCTCGAGCCGCTCGACGCGCCGCTGGTCGAATTCATGCACCGCAGCCGCTGGGACGACGCCCAGGACGGCGCCGCGGCGGATCCCGACGCGCAGGCGCCGCCCGCCGAAGACGAAAGCGGCCTGGCGGTGGTCCAGAGCCTGCTGCTCCCGAGCCCCGTCCAGGCCTGAATGTGCGGGCGCGCCGCGGCGCCCACGTTCCGCTGACGCGCGATCAGTCGATCGTGAAGGCGGTCAGCTCGACCGGCACCACCGTGGCGGTGATCTCGATGTTGTCGAGGGCGAACTGATCGCGCGAGCCGCTGCCCGAGACGTCGTCGGTTTCCCAGCGCAGGAAGATGCTGTCGCCGTCCTGGAAGCCGCTCAGAAGTCCGGTCAGCGTGGTGCTGCGCGCGTTGGCTTCCCAGACCGTTCCGCCCTCGGTGGACTCCGTCGCCGGGCTGGTGAAGTCGAGCGACGGCACCGGCACGAAGGTCACGCCGTCGAGCGAGAACGAGAAGTTGACGCTGTTGGCGCGCGGCTGGTCGTTGAAGACGTAGACGTCGTAGCGCACGTCGATCTCGTCGATCTGGTCGCCCGAGTCGTTGTCGACGCGCAGGGTGAAGGTGCCGGGCGTGACGTCGGAGCCGCCGGGCTGGAAGCCGAGGCCGGGGTTCGAGCCCTCGACGAAGCCGACGTCGAAGGAATAGATGCCGCCGGTGCTGACGGCGCCGAGCGCCTCACCGCGGGCGAAGTCGCCGCTGGTCGCGGCGGCGCCGAAGGCGAGATCGCCGTCGCTCATGCCGGTGATCGACCAGGTGTCCGAATCGAGCTGGCCGAGCGCCGGCGTGGGCGAGAAGCCGGTGCCGAGGAATTCGTCGAAGGTGAGCAGCTCGGTCGCGCCGATGCCGGTCAGGACGACCTGGGCGCCGGCCGGGACGGCGAGCAGCGCGAGGAGAATGACAAAGAGAAAGCCGTGGATGGCACGCATGGTGGAACCTCGTGGGATGGGGGTGCAATCAGTCGATCGTGAAGGTGGTCAGCTCGACCGGCACGACGGTGGCGGTGATCTCGATGTCGTCGAGCGCGAACTCGTCGCGCGAGCCGCCGCCCGAGACATCGTCAGTCGTCCAGCGCAGGAATATGCTGTCGCCGTCCTGGAAGCCGGCGGCGAGCATCGTCAGCGTCGTGCTGCGCGCCGTGGCCGACCACAGCACCAGGCCGTCGGCGGCCTCGGGGCTGGTGAAGTCGAGCGCGGGGACGGGCGTGAAGGTCACGCCGTCGAGCGAGAAGGAGAAGTTGACGCTGTTGGCGCGGGGCTGGTCGTTGAAGACGTAGACGTTGTAGGTCACATCGATCTCGTCGATCTGGTCGCCCGAGTCGTTGTCGACGCGCAGGGTGAAGGTGCCGGGCGTGACGTCGGAGCCGCCGGGCTGGAAGCCGAGCGCGCGGGAAGAGCCGCCTTCCATCGGGGAGACCGCCAACACGTCGAAGGCGTAGATGCCGCCGGTGGTGACGCTGCCGTTGCTGCTGCCGCGGGCGTAGTCGCCGCTGGTGTTGGTGGCGCCGAAGGCGAGATCGCCGTCGCTCATGCCGGTGATCGACCAGGTGTCGGAGTCGAGCTGGCCGGCCGCGGGCATGGGCGCGAAGCCGTCACCGAGAAAACTGTCGAAGGTGATCATCTCGGTGCTGCCGATGCCGGTCAGGACGACCTGGGCGCTGGTGGGGACGGCAACGAGCGTCGCGAGTACGAGCGTGAGCAGGGCGATGAGCGTGAGGCGCATGGCAAAGGGGTCTCCGCGAATGAATTCGGTCGAGGTGAGGCGAAGCTGATAATCAAGATGCGCGCGCACGCTATCGCAGCTGATAGGTCCTCGGATGAAGATCCTGCAAAGAGGCGAGGGACCTACGCCTCGCCCCAGGCCTGGGCGTAGGCGGCGCGGTAGCGGGCGGCGACGGCGTCCCAGGTCAGGTCGCGCAGCGCGCGGCTGCGGCCGGCCTGGCCGTAGCGGCGGGCGCGCGCGCGGTCGGTGAGCAGACCGGCGAGGGCGTCGACGAGCGGCTCGACCTCGCCCTCGGGCACGAGATGCCCGGTGTCGTCCTCGCGCACCGCCAGCGGAATGCCCGAGATCGCCGACGCCACGACCGGCAGGCCGCTGGCCATGGCCTCGAGGATCACGTTGGGCAGCCCGTCGACGTTGCCTTTGGGATCGTGCACCGCCGGCAGCACGAAGACGTCGGCGGCGCGGTAGAGATCGGGCAGCGTGTCGCGCAGCACGGCGCCGGGGAAGTGCACGCGCGCCGACCACTTGGCGGCCGCCCGCTTGAACTCCTCGAGCCGAGCGCCGGCGCCCGCGAGCACCACAAGGGCGTCGGGGCCGCGTGCGAAGAGCGCGTCGAGGCCCTGCATCAGCACCTGATAGCCCTTCTTCGTGGCCATGCGGCCGACCGAGATCGCCAGGGGCGCGTCGTGCGGGATGTCGAGCTTGCGCCGCCAGAGCGGCGCGCGCACAGGCATGGGCGAGAATTGATCGACGTCGACGCCGTAGGGAATCACGTGCGCGTAGGCGTCGTCGAAGCCGAGCGCGCAGACGCGGTCGACCAGCTCGGGTGAGCAGCCGGTCAGGACACTCGTGCGGCGCAGCGCGTGGCCGACCCAGCGGCGCACCAGCGGGCGCTCGGCGAGAAAGACGTCGCTGCCGTGCAGGCCGACCGCCAGCGGCACGCGGCGCGCGGTGCCCGTCGCGATCACGCCGTTGGGCACCACCCAGTGGGCGTGCACGAGGTCGACCGCGCCGCGGCGCAGCTCGCGCGCCAGGGCGCGGCGCGCGCCGAGCAGATAGAGCGGCGTCGCCACCGCCGCGCCGCCCTTGATCGTCTCGTCGGCCTGCAGGCTGCGGCCGTAGCCCAGCAGCTCGAGCCCGACCGGCGCGTAGCGGAAGCTGCGCACGGCGACGCCGTCGTCGTCCCAGCGCGCCGGCACGTCGGCAGCGTGCGGCGTCAGCACCGTCACGCGATCGCCCCCGCGCACCAAACCGCGCGCGATGTCGCGGATGAACGGCCCGGCGGTGTCGCCGGGGAAGCGCGGATAGGTCTGGGTAAGAAAGAGGACGTGTTTGGGCGAAACCACGGTGTCGGATCGCAGCGGCGTCAGTCGAGCCACTCTTTGATCGAATAGCTGTCGCGCCGGCGGAAATTCTTGAGCGTGATCATCTCGCCGAGCAGGCCGGTGGTCAGGATTTGGAAGCCGAGCAGCGTCAGCAGGATGCCGAGCTGCAGCAGCGGACGGGTCGACAGCGTTTCGTCGAAAAACAGCCAGAGGAAAGCGAGATAGCCGTTGATCGTGAAGCCGGCGCCGATGAAGAGCAGGCCGAAGACGCCGAAGAGATGCAGCGGTCGGCGGTTGTACTTCGTGATGAAGAGCACGGTGATCAGGTCGAGCAGGCCCTTGTAGAGGCGATCCCAGCCGTATTTGCTGACGCCGTGGCGTCGCGGTTCGTGGCTGACGACGAGTTCGCCGACGCGGAAGCCGCGTCGGCTGGCGAGCACCGGGATGTAGCGATGCAGCTCGCCGTAGACCGCGACCTGCTCGAGCACCTCGCGGCGGTAGACCTTGAAGCCTGAGTTGAAGTCGTGCAGCTCGACCTGCGCGACGCGGCTCGTGACCCAGTTGAAGAGCTTCGAGGGATAGCGCTTCGAGGGCGGATCGTTGCGCTTTTTCTTCCAGCCCGAGACCAGATCGAGATCGTCCTCCTCGAGCTTCTCGAGCATGCGTGGAATCTCTTCCGGCACGTCCTGGAGATCGCCGTCCATGGTGATGATCAGCCGACCGCGGCTGTGCTCGACGCCCGCGCTGATCGCGGCGGCCTTGCCGAAGTTGCGGCGCAGGCGCACGAGCTTGACGCGCGGATCGTCGGCGCGCACGGCGCGCACGCGGTTGGCGGTGTCGTCCTGGGAGCCGTCGTCGACGAAGATCAGCTCGAAGCTGCGGCCGAGCGCGTCGATCGTCGCGGCGACGCGCGCGGCGAGGTCAGCGATCGTCTCTTCCTCGTTGAGGACGGGGACGAGCACGGTGATGTCGAGCGGCGCCGGCGCGGCGGGCGCCACGGCGGCATGGGCGGCAGGTGCCTGCGCGGTGAGGATCGCGTCGGTCATGGCGGCGAATGCAGAGTGGAACGAGCGGTGCGGACAGTGGATCGATCGACGAATCCATCCGTCGATCCTGAAAGGGGAACGCTCGGCAGCATAGCAGACGCGATGGAATACGCGTCGTCTTGTCGCCGCGGCTCAGGCGGTGACGCGCAGCGTGTAGACGTCGATTTGCTGACGGGCGTCGCGCAGGCGCACCTCGTAGACGCCGGGTGCGAAGCGCGCGGTCGGCAGCTGCAGCAGGATCACGGGCGATTTCTGCAGGATCGGCTTCGCGTCATCGATCGACCAGACCGATGTGCCCTGCGCGTCGACGATCTCGATCGTCTTGGGCAGGCTGGGATTTTGCAGCGGCACGATCGTCAGCAGAAACGTCCCGCTCCGAGCCTCGTGCGCGGCGAGCGACAGCGTGCTGGGCGCATCTGCGCTACCGCGCGCGTTGCTGGGTGTCTCGAGCGCGACGACGGCGGGCGCGCCGGTCTGCGCCGCGCGCAGCGCGTCGACCGTCTGCTGCAGCGAGAGCGCCCACACGCCGAGGCCGACGGCGAGGAGCAGGCTGGCGGCGAGCGGCAGCATCTGGCGTCGCCAGCCCGTCGCGCGGCGGACCGGCGGCGGGACGATCGCAGCGGCGGTCGACTGCGCGTCCAGTTGATCGTGGAGCCGCACCCAGGCGTCGTCGGCGGCGCGCGCCTCGTCGGCGGAGATGGGCGCATCGTCGGCTTCGAAGCGGGCGAGGGCGAGCAGCAGATCGGCGCTCTCGGGCGATGCGGCGAGCTGCTCGCGCACCTGCTCGGCCTCGTCGTCCGTCAGCTGGCCGCGGTGGTAGGCGAGCAGCCGCTCGACCGGAATGGGCGCGTTGGTCGCCGACGGATCGAGGGCGAATGCGCGGGCGAGCTCGGCGTCGAATGTCAGGTCGGAATCGTCGATCGGCATGCTGATTACCCTCGGTTGACGGCGGCGCCGAAGCGTTCGGTGAGTGCTTTGCGCAGGCGCTTGCGACCCTGGTGCAGCTGGACTTTGACGGTCGATTCGGTGATCTGCATGAGCGTGGCGATGTCGGTGATCGACCACTCCTGCCGGATCGAGAGTGACATGACCTGGTGCATGCGTGGCGGCATGCGGTCGATCTCTTCCTGCAGTAGCGCGATGCGCTCGCGGGCGAGGGTGCGCGCGAGCGGCTCGGCGACCTCGGCGGGCCGCTCACCGCCGGTGTGGGCCTCGATCGGATCGGGCGTGTCGACGTCGTCGAGCGGATGCTCGAGTCCGCTGCGCTTGGCGGTGGCGCGTCGTCGGCGCTCGTGCTTGCCGGCGTTGGCCGCGATGGTGAAGATCCACGAGGCGAGCGGCACGTCGCCGCGGAATGTCGCGCGTCCGTTGTAGAGGCGCAGGAAGGTTTCCTGCGCGAGCTCTTCGCCGATCGCCGCGCTGAAGCCACGGCTGCGGAAGAAGCGCAGCAAGCGCGGATGAAACTCCTTGACGATGTCTTGAAACGCTGCGTGCACCCCGTCGTCGTGCGACCGAAGTGCCTCGCTGAGCCTCCGATGTGGATCTTCTGCGCCCTGCGCAGCCATAGCCGTCCCCGATTGGTCGATTCCTGGATCTCGCCGCCGTCACGTGCGGGCCTGGTGAGGGCCGCACTGAGGGAGCGGGAAACAGGTGGGGAAGGGGTCAGGCGTCGTCCTCGAGGTCCATGCGGGCGATGCGATCGTCCTCGAATCGGTAGACGTGATGCACGACGGTGTCGGCGAGCACGTTGCCGGCGAGGTCGCGCACCACCTGATGAACCTCGACGTCGAAGCGTCCGTCGTCGCGCATCTCGATCGCACGCGGCTCGACGCGCGCGTCGATCTCCTGCCACTGTTCGTGCCAATACGCGCGAACAGCCTCGGGCCCCTGCACGTAGCCGCCCTTGAACGCCCGCGGCCACGCGACGTCGTCGGTCATCTGCTCGAGCACGGTTTCCACATCGCGCCGGTTGAAGGCGTCGTACAGGCGGTGGATGCGCTGGGTCGCGAGAGGTTTATTCACGATCGTCTTTTTCTGGTGGTCCCGGACGTGTTTCGACCCGGCGGCGATGCGATCGTCGCGCTGCGATGCATCTGGCGGTGGTTCGAACAGGCGATCAGAGGGAGGTGTTCGAGATGCTGATTGCGATGATCGCTGGCCATGTTTAATTGACCAATGAGCAAATCTTAGTTTGCTGCTCTGGTGATCTTTGCCCAGCCAGCGGCGGCTGTGGCTGCTGCTGCGTCGTTGGTGACTGAAGGTTGGTCAGGGAAAGCGCCGAATGCGCTGCGCACGGTTGCCAACAGTCGATCAGCGTCGGGTGCTGCTTGCAGACTGGCTTGATGCCATGCGTGCAATTTCTCAGCTTGCTGGCTACCGCATGCGATGTAGCGCTCGACGAAAGGTGTCGCTTCTTCGGCCAGGGTTCGTGCGGCTTTGTGATTCCCGCTGCGGCGCTCGAGATCGGCCAGGTCGAGAGTGACTGAAAGGTATGTGTCAGGGGTGTCGAACTTCGCGAATCGTTGCCGGCATCGGCGCAGGATTTTGCGCGCCGTTGCGGTTTCGCCAAGGTTACGGTAGAGAAGGCCGCGCAGCCAATCAAATTTACAGATCAAGAACGAGATGCGCAACTTTCTGCGGACGAACGCTCGGCGTGTTTCGTCAAGTTCGAAAGCCAGGGCTTGGCGGCGCTCGGTTGTACTCTCTAGATAAGCTAGAGTGGCTAAATTAACTAGATTTGCGTAGGCAAATCGCTTGTCTTTTCTGGCGTCAATCTGCCGGGCGCTCAGATTTAGATGATACGAAGCAACTTGTCGATTGTCGATAACATTGCCTGCAAGGCAGACTGATTCTTTCTGCTGCAAGCTGGCGCGGAGATGCATTGAGCCTAGCATCGCATGACAGCAGCTAATGTCATCGCGACTGTTGCTTCTTTCGGCGATTTTCAAAGCGCATTGCAGAATACTGTCTGTCTTTGAGAGTTTGTCCTGGTATAACCAGTGCCCGGCAAAGTTTAAATAAAAGCCGATTGCGTCGCCGTCAGGGATCAGCGATCGGTTCTCAGCGAGGCATAGTAGGCCATTTTGATAATCAAGATCAGCCTCGGTCAGTCTATGCTGAATTCTTAGGGCGATACCACGTACAGCGTGCGCGCGTACTTTGAAGCGGATCCAATCTTTCGTGCGATCAGGCCGTAGTCGTTCCCATGTTGCAACAAGATTTGTCGCTTCGAGAGCCCACGGCAGTGCTTTCTCTGGGTGGGTAGCTAGATTTTCTTCACACCAGAGCAAGTAGCGAATCAGGAACGGTGCCGTCATGAGCCGACGTAAACCGGAGGCTTCCTGTGGGGTCTTAGTTTTACGCAGGTACGCGAAGCGAAAGCCTTCGTTGCGGACCGTTTGTTCGCGGAGATCGGTGAGTCGCATAGTCGTATAAAGGTTAGGCACGCGCAGTTGATACACCGACGATCAACTGCGCGTGGGAGGTTCAGCCAGCCGGAATGATAACGACCGTGTCCTCGTCGATCGGCGGTTCGGGTACCGGCATGGTCAACCCAGCCGGAATGATGACCACAGTGTCTTCATCGAACGTTGGCGCGGGAACGGGTGCCGTCGAGCCGATCGGAATGATCACCAGCGAATCCTCATCCAGCGGCGGCACGGGCGGCTTGAAGGTGGTTGCGAGGTCGTGGACCCAGCCGGTGAGCTGTGACCACAGACCGTCGAACCAGCCGATCGGACCGTCGGCCGACGAGGGCGCTGCGTGCGTGGTCGGAACGCAGAGTACCAGAGCGAGTAGAACCACAGGAATGAGTCGATGCATGACGGATCTCCTTTGTTGAGAGAAAAAAGGTGGATGGGGAACCGTGTTCATCCTCGCAGAAAGCACCCGCGACGGCGCAGAGAAAACCGTCTTACCCATGAAAAAAGCCGACGATCGGCCGCGTCACGGTCGCTGCCGGGTCGACGAAGCGCGCGGCGACCGCCGTTCGAACACGCCGAGCGAACGCCGAGCCGCGGGTGTCATAGGCGGGATGGGGTTCTCGCGCGGCGGGCAATCCTCTTCAATAGAGACATTCGCTCTGATCCGTGCATCACATCTTCGCGATGGTGGTGCCCGCTTCGTCCGCCGTCGGAGGTCTCTGTGTCGCCACCTGCCAACCATCTATTCGACGTCGCCGCGCGCGTCGTCACGCCCCAGCGCTTCATGGCGCGTGATCCGGCGTGTCTCGACGCGCTCGGCGTCGTACCGGCTGCGCGGCTCCGGCGGCGCGCATATCGCGGCGCGCAGAGCGGCCACGTGCCCGATCCCGCCGCGCTGGCGCTGGCGCACGTCGCCGATGCCCTGCAGTCGACCGCAACCGCGACCCACACCGTCGACGAAGCGCTGGCGATCGATCGCGCCTGCCGCGCGCCCGTGCGCTTCGGCCAGCTGCTCGGCGCGACCGCGGCCGCCTGGGCCGCGCGCCATCCGCTCGACGGCCTGGCGATGATGCAGCGGGCGCGGCGGCAGCTGGCGGCGTCCGACTACGACCGCGCGCCGTCGGCGCGCACGCTGGCGGCCTTCGACGCGCGCATCGCCGAGCGCGTGATGGTGCGCCTCGGACGCCTCAGCCGCGTCGGGCGCGGCCTGGCCGTCGGCGACGACGATCCCACCCTCACGCCGACCCTCGATCCGTCCGACGATCGGGCCGCGCTGGGCCTGCGCGTCGCCGCGCTCTACGACCTGATCGACCTGCCCGGCGACGCGCTGGCGACGCTGGCGAGCAGCCTGCCGGTCGGTGGCCGCGCTGCGCCGCCAGAGGACGAACCGCCGCCGCTGCGCCGGGCCGCGCTCTGGGCCGCGCTCGGTCGGCTGCTGCTGCGGCAGGGCGACGGGCGCCGCGCGCGCCTCGCGCTCGTGCGCGCACGGCGCGCCGCGGGCACGGCGCTCG
>JBCCOR010000061.1:0-12407 GCA_039025295.1 Acidobacteriota bacterium | reverse complement strand
TTCTTCTGTCTCGGGCGTGGGTGTTGTGGGGGGGGGGGGGGGGGGGGGGCGGGGCGTCCCCCCCCCCCACCCCCGGCCGCCCCCCCCCCCCCCCCGCCACCCCCCCCCCCCGGCCGGGGCCGACGGGGGGGTTGTGGGTGGGGGCCGCGCGCCGCCCGCGGCCGGTCGATGGCCGGGGCGATCAGAGATCGGCGGCCTTGATGCTGGCGGCCAGCTGCTGGATCACCGGCTTCATGACCTTGTCGAACATGCGGTCGTCGTCGACGCCGCCGCCGACGCCGAAGACGCGCACCTTGACCGAGCTCTCCTCGTCGCGCGCTTCGTCGGCCCACAGGATCTCACCGGTTTCGGCGTGAATGATGCGCGCGTTCATCGCCGCGACGAACTTGCGGCGCTTGGCCGACACGCCGAAGCCGCTGCCGCCGGCGTCGGTCTTGCCGTACTCGGTGACCGAGCCGGTCAGGAAGTACTCGACGCCGAGCAGCTTGCCCGCGCGGACGGCGGTCGACGGATCGATGTCGCCGGACAGCGAGAGGTTCTTCTCGCGCATCAGTGTGTTCAGGCGCTCGCGGTCGATCACGCGGAACTTGCCGCTCTTGACCAGCTCGGTGACGAAGACGTCTTGGGCCGCGGCGGAGCCGTTGCGGTACCACCACTGGTTGTCGGCCTTGCTGGTGAACTCGATCACCGCGATACGCGGTTTGTCGGCGGCGAAGGTGGGCAGAGCAGCCGCGATCAGAAACACGGCAAGGGTGAGAATCAGGGTCAGGCGTCGGTTCATCGCAGGCATCTCCTTCGTCGTCGCGTGGCCGGAGTCGATGGCCACCATTCGAGGGCCGCAGCGTGGCGCGGCGCGTCGTGCAGGGTGAGGGACAGGATGGCGTGAAGGGAAAAGATAAGCGCGCAGGGCGCGAAACCAAGGCCGGTGAACGCGAATCGAAGCGCTCAAGGCGAATCAAACCGCATTATACACCCGATCGGATGATTTCGGATCGTTCCCCAGAATCGACCCGCGGGCAGCCCGCGGATCGACGTGCGGGCAGCCCGCGATTCCGCGGTTCGCACGGTGAACGGCCACGGTACAATCAGCGACGCATGCCTATGACACCCCCCGTCCAACCATCGCCGCGAACGCTTTGGGCAGCCTGGCTGCTGCTCTGGACGCTCGCCGCCGCCGGCGCGCTGCGCGCGGATGATGCGCAGCCGCCGACGCCCGTGGGCGATGCCCTGCGGCCGGCCAGCGCCGGTCATCTCGAACAGCTCGACCGCGATCTGCAGCGCCTGACCAACCATCGCCGCCTGCTGATCGTCGCTGCCCATCCCGATGACGAAGACACCACGCTCCTGACCTGGGCGGCGCGCGCGGTGGGCGGCGAGGCCGCATATCTTTCCCTCAGCCGCGGTGAGGGCGGGCAGAATCTGATCGGGGAGCGCCTCGGCGTCGGCCTCGGCCTGGTGCGCTCGCGCGAGCTCGAGGCCGCACGTGCGATCGACGGCGGTCATCAATTCTTCAGCCGCGCCTACGATTTCGGCTACACGCGCTCGCTCGACGAAACCTTCGCGCGCTGGCCGCGCGCGGTGCTGCTCGAGGATACGGTGCGGATTGTGCGCCGCTTCAAGCCGCAGGTGCTGGTGGCGATCTTTCCGCCCGATGCCCGCGCGGGACACGGCCAGCACATCGCGTCGGCGGTGATCGCCGAAGACGCGATCGCCGCTGCCGCCGATCCGTTGTTTGCGCCCCATCTCGGCGCGCCGTGGACGGTCGATGCGTTCTACCGCGCGGCGTGGTGGCGACCGACCGGCGCGACCCACGCGTTCTCGCTCGGCGTGCTCGAGCCCGTGTCGGGGCGCTCGATCCTGCAGCTCGCCACCGACAGCCGCAGCCAGCATCGCTCGCAGGACATGGGCCTGCTGCAGCCGCTCGGCACCGCCCGCGGACGCCTGATCGACGAAGCGATCGCCGACCGCGCCAAGCCCAGTCTTGCACCACCCGACGCCGCGCCGCGCGCGCTGCCCGATCCGTTCGACGCGGTCGATGGACGCCTGGCGGCGATCGCCGATCTGCTGCCCGCCGACGCGTCGCCGCGCGCGGTCGTCGAGGCGCGGCTCGAGGCGGTGGCTGCGCGCGCCACCCGCCTGCGCGCGCGGCTGCATCCGGCCGGGCGCGACGCGCTCGTGCCGGAGCTGGCGGCGCTGATCGCGGATCTCGACGCTGCCCGCGCCGCGGTCGCTGAGGCCGACGGAGCGGAAATGGCCGGCGGCTTCGCCCACGTGCGCCAGCTGCTCGACGAGAAGCGCATCATCGCCGGCCGCGCCCTGGCGAGCGCGTCCGGCGTCGCCCTCGATGCCTTCACCGACGTCGAAACGGTTGTGCCGGGCGCGTCGTTCGGCGTGCGCGTTGAGCTGTGGAACAGCGGTTCGCACGCGCTCGACGCGCCGACGATCACGATCGTCGGGGCGTCGGCCGGCCGCGCAGATTGGACGCTCGACGCGATCGAGGACGCCAAGCCGCCGCGCGGGCGCTTCGTCGCCAAGGTCGATCATGCCCGGCAGCTGACCGTCACCGTGCCGGCCGACGCACCCGCGACCGTGCCCTACTTCCTGCGCCGCGGCCGACTGGACGATCTCTACGACTGGCGGGGCGTCGACGAAGACGTCTTGGGCGCGGCGTTCGCGCCGCCGCCGCTGCGCGTGCGCGTCGCGACCGCGATCGCCGGTGCACCCCTCACGCTCGAGCGCGAGGTGGTGATGCGCCAGCGCGATCAGGCGTTTGGCGAGGTTCGGCGGCCGCTGCGGGTGGTGCCGGCGTTCGAGGTCACCCTCGATCCCGCGCAGCGCGTGCTGCCGATCGATCCCGACGCCGAGATCGCGCCGACGATCGCGATCCGCGCCACGGTGCGCGCCAACCGCGCCGACGCGACCGCCGTCCAGCTGCGCATCGGCCTGCCGCCTGCCTGGCGGCCACTGCCGCCGGTCATGCTGGCGTTCAACGCCACCCAGCGCACGGCCAGCCACGAGACGATCGTCGCCGTGCCGTCGGCGGTGCTGCGCGCGGCGCGCACGGCGCCGCAGCGGATCGAGATCGCCGCCGCGGCGATCGATCCGTCGGGCAGCGCCCACGACATTGCGCTCGACGTGATCGATCATCCGCATATCCGCACCACGGCCCAGCCCGTGCCGGCGCGCGGCGAGATCGTGCTCGGGGCGATCGTGCTGCCCGAACTGCGCGAGATCGCCTACGTGCGCGGCGCCTCCGATCGCGTGCCCGAGGCGCTGCGGCAGATCGGCGTGCCGCTCGCGCTGCGCACGGCCGCGCAGCTCGAATTCGACGATCTCAGCCGCTATGACGTGATCGTCATCGGCAGCCGCGCCTACGAGGTCGATGCCGCGCTCGGCGCGGTCACGCCGCGCCTGCTCGACTGGACCCGCCGCGGCGGTCGCCTGATCGTGCAATACCAGCAGTATGCGTTTGTCAACGGCGAGCACGCGCCCTATCCGCTGACCATTGCGCGGCCGCACGACCGCATCACCGACGAAACCGCCGCCCTGCGTCCGCTCGTGCCCGATCACGCGGTGTTCCGCCAGCCCAACGTCATCGGGCCGGCCGACTGGGACGGCTGGGTGCAGGAGCGCGGTCTCTACTTCGCCCGCACCTGGGACGACGCCTACCGCGCGCTGCTCGCGGGACGCGATCCCGACGACGACGCCGACAAGACCGGCGGCCTGCTGGTCGCCGCAGTCGGCGACGGGGTGTACGTCTACACCGGACTCGCCTTCTTCCGCCAGCTGCCGGCCGGCGTGGTCGGTGCCTACCGGCTTTTCGCCAATCTGCTCGCGCTCGAGCGCGACGCGGTGGACCCGTGAACGGTCCGCCGATCGAACAGGTTCCTTGACGCGATGCTTCGCTTTGTTCATGTGGTCTCCGGTCCCCGCGTAGGGCTGCTCCTGCTCGCGCTCCTCGCCCTCGGCGTCGGCGGCTGCGGCGACGGACGCACGCCGCTCGTGCTTTATTCACCGCACGGGCGCGATCTGTTGACGCTGCTCGAAAACGCATTTGAGGCCGAGCATCCGACGATCGACGTCCGCTGGCTCGATATGGGTTCGCAGGAGGTACTCGATCGCCTGCGCGCCGAGGCGGCGAATCCGCAGGCCGACGTCTGGTTCGGCGGGCCGGCGACGCTCTTCGCCCGCGGCGTGCGCGAGCAGCTGCTGCAGCCGCATCGTCCGCCGTGGGCGCAGGCCGTGCCGGCGAGCAGCCGCGACGCCGACGGCTACTACGCGGCGCTCTACCGCACGCCGCCGGTGATCGTCTACAACGAAGAGGCGCTGTCGGCCGACGAGGCGCCGAACGACTGGGACGAGCTGCTCGACGCGCGCTGGTCGGGTCGGGTACTGATCCGCGATCCGCTGGCGAGCGGCACCATGCGCACCATCTTCGGCTACATCCTGGCCCGCGCCGAGATGCGCGGCGGCACGGTCGACGACGGCTTCGCCTGGCTGCGTCAGCTCGATGCGCAGACCAAGGAGTACGTCCACAGCCCGGCGCTCCTGCACCAGAAGCTGGTGCGCCAGGAAGGCGTGGTCACGCTGTGGGAGCTCACCGACATTCTCTTCCAGCGCCAGCGCGGCAACCCGCTCGGCTATCGCTTCCCGCCCAGCGGCACGCCGGTGATCAACGACGCCATCGGCCTGGTCGCCAACGCGCCGCATCCCGAGCCGGCGATGCGCTTCATCGACTGGGTCGGCACGCTCGAGGTGCTCCAGCTGACCGCGGAGAACGCCTACCGTCTGCCGGCGCGCGACGACATTCCACCGGTCGCGCTGCCCGACTGGGCGCAGGAGGCGCTGCGCGCGATGGTCGTGGCCGAGGTCGACTGGGCGCGCATCGAAGAGCAGGGCGCGGCGTGGATGATGACCTGGGACCGCACGGTCCGCGGCAAGGGCGAGCGCAGTCCGTGAGCCCGGCGTCCGACAAGGCGACCGGCGCCGCGGCCGCGCCGCTGACGCTGCGCGGGGTGCGCAAATCGTTCGGCGACGTCAACGTGCTGCGCGGACTCGATCTGACGCTGGCGCCGGGCGAGATCCTCGCGCTGCTCGGCCTCTCGGGCAGCGGCAAGACCACCGCGCTGCGGCTGGTGGCGGGCTTCGAGCAGCCCGACGTCGGCACGATCACGGTCGGTGATGACGACGTCACCGCGCTGCCGCCTGCGAAGCGCGGCTTCGGCATGGTGTTTCAGCACTATGCTCTCTTTCCACACATGACCGTCGCCGAGAACGTCGCTTTCGGGCTGCGCGCGCGCAAGTGGCCGGCGGCGCGCATCGCGGCGCGGGTCGCCGAGATGCTCGAGCTGGTGGCGCTGCCGGAGCTCGGCGGACGCGCGGTCGACGCGATCTCGGGCGGTCAGCAGCAGCGCGTGGCGCTGGCGCGGGCGCTGGCGCCGTCGCCGCGCGTGCTGCTGCTCGACGAGCCGCTGTCGAACCTCGATCCGGCGCTGCGCACCCGCACCCGGCGCGAGCTGCGCCAGGCGGTCAAGCCGCTCGGCATCACCACCCTGCTCGTCACCCACGAGCAGGAAGAAGCGTTTGACGTCGGCGATCGGGTTGCCGTGCTGCACGAGGGCGCGCTGCATCAGGTCGGCACGCCCCACGCGCTCTACGCGTCGCCCGCCACGCCCTTCGTCGCCACCTTCATCGGCCGCGCCGGGCGCTTGCCCGGGCGGGTGAGCGCGCCGCCGTCGGGTGCGTCGGCCGACGACGGCTGGCTGTTCGTGCGCCTGGCCGATCAGGACGCCGCCGGCAGCGGACCGATCTGGCGCGCCGTGCGCGGCGGCGATCGCGACCGAGCACCGCTCGCCGAGGGTGCACCGGTCGACGTCGTGGTGCGGCCCGAGGCGCTCTGCCTGGTGTCGACCCACGCGCGCGGCGCGGTGACCGGCGCAATCACCGCCGTGCGCTTCACCGGTCCGCTGACCTACATCACCGTGCGCGGCACCGCCTGGGAGGTCGAGGTTCTGGCCGACCGGGCGCTCGCCGCGACGCCGTCGATCGGCGACACGGTCGGGCTGCTGCCGCGCACAGCCGACGGTCGTCCCGACGGCCGGCCTGCGGCCGATCTGCCCGCCGCGCGCGCCTTTTCCCTCTGAGGAGCGATCCCATGGCCGAATCCGAACGCGACGATCCGCTGCACACGCCCCTGACCGCGCACACCGGCATCGAGGTGCCGCTGATCTGCGGGCCGATGTATCCGTGCAGCAATCCTGAGCTGGTGGCCGCGGCGTCGGCGGCAGGCGGTATCGGCGTCGTCCAGCCGCTGTCGCTGGTGCACGTGCACGGCCGGGAGTTCCGCGCCGGCCTGCGCGAGATTCGGGAACTGACCGATCGTCCGATCGGCATGAACGTGATCGTCGAGGCGACGGTCAAGGCGTATCAGGAGCGCATGCAGCGCTATCTCGAGATCGCGCTCGAGGAAGGCGTGCGCTTCTTCGTGACGTCCCTCGGGAAGCCCGACTGGGTGGTGCAGATGGCGCACGCATCCGGCGGCATCGTCTACCACGACGTCACCCGGCGCAAATGGGCGCAGAAGGCGGTCGACGTCGGCGTCGACGGCCTGATCGCGGTCAACCGCCGGGCGGGCGGCCACGCCGGCGAGGCCGACGCCGAGGTGCTCTACGAAGAACTTCACGATCTCGGCGTGCCGGTGGTGTGCGCGGGCGGCATCAGCGACGGGCCGGGCTTCGCGCGCGCGCTGGCGATCGGCTACGCCGGCGTGCAGATGGGCACGCGCTTCATCGCCACCGAAGAGTGCACCGCCCACGGCGACTACAAGCAGGCCGTGGTCACGTCGGGGCCCGACGACATCGTGCTCTCCGAGCGCCTGACCGGCGTGCCGCTGGCGGTGATCGAAACGCCCTACATCCGGCGCGTCGGCACCAAGGCCGGGCCGATCGCGCGCTGGATGCTCAAGGGCCACAAGACCAAGCATTGGATGCGCGCGATCTACGCGCTGCGCTCGATGGCGTCGCTCAAGCGCGCGTCGCTGCGGCCGGCGACCTCGAAGGACGTGTGGCAGGCGGGCAAGAGCGTCGAGCACATCCACGCGGTCGAGCCGTGCGCGGCGATCGTGGCGCGCTGCGCCGAGGCGGCGCGGCATCACGCCGGCGCGCCGGCCGCCTGATCGCGATCGATGGCGGCCGCGCGCGACCGCGCCAAACAGCTGCCATCACGCAAAAAGGCCCGGGCGGTGCCCGGGCCGTATGCCGTCAGGACGTCGGAAGAACGGATCAGTCGACGCCGGGGTCGCTGCTGCCGGCGGGACGAGAGCCGTTGTTCGCCGACTCGTTGCCGTTACGGCTGCGCGAGCCGAGGAACTCGCGGCTGCTGATGCCGGTGCTGCTCTCCTGCGCCGCGCGCGGGCGCGGCATGCCGTAGGCCGGTGCGCCGGTGCGCTTGTTGGCGGCTGTGAAGGAGGTCGCCGCCTTGGGCGTCGTCGCCTGGTTGCGCAGCTTGATGAGCATGCCGCGCAGATCGTTGAGCGAGTGCACCGGATGGCCGCTGATCGATTCGATCACGTCTTCGTAGGCCGACATGCAGCGACCGCCGAAGATGAAGTCCATCTGCGGCATCAGATGGCGCAGGCGTTCGAGTTCGGCCGGCAGGTCGGGATCGTCCGGCGGATAGGTGATGCCGAGGCCGATCGCGCGCACTTTGAGCTGATGCGCGGCGGCGACGATCTCTTCCGCCGGCAGGCCCACGCCGAGATAGGTCACCTGCCAGCCCTCGGCGTTGGCCGTCGCGGCGGCGAGCAGCGCGCCGAGCTCGTGGTACTGCCCGGCCGGCGTCGTGATCAGAATGTGGGGTGCCTGTCGGCTGACCTTGAAGGCGCCGGGCAGGTTCATCAGCAGGTTGCGAACGACCGAGGTGGCGAGATGCTCGTGCGCTGGGCGCAGCTGTCCTTGCCGCCAGCGATCGCCGACCTGGCGCATCATCGGCACGATGAACTGGTCGATGAGGTTGACCTGGCTCAGCGAGACCGACGCCTGCTGCAGCAGATGGGACAGCCGGCGACTGTCGAGGTTCTCGATGGCGATCATCGCGTCGCGCAGGTACTGTGGGATGGACGCCGGTGGAACCAGCATCGGATCGTTGACGGGCGCGGGCGCGCCGGGCGCGGGTGATGTGCCGGGCGTCGCGGTGCCGAAGGGGTTGATCGGCTTGCCGGTGGTCGACGCGCGCAGGGCGGCGAGGGCGGCCTGATCTTCGGCGATGAGCGAGCGCAGATCTTCGTCGCTCAGATTGGCCACCTGACCGATCGCGCGACCTTCTTGAATGGCTTGCTTGAGCAGCTTGAGCCGTTCGATGTCGGCGTCGGAGTAAAGGCGGCGTTGGTTCTCGGCACGACTCGGCACAACGGCGCCGTAGCGTCGTTCCCATGCGCGGATCAGATCGGCCTGGAGGCCCGTCCGTCGCGCGACGACGCTGATCGGGTGCCGCTTATCCGGCGTGAGCGGCGGAGGCTGGGACGTCGGTGGTTGCTTGGAAGAACCCATAGTGGCAGCTCGAGTCAGCACGAAGGCGTTGGGGGGTAGCGAATCGCGACGGATCGCGATCGCTCGGCGTCATGGCGTAAGGGCGTCTGCGGGTGGCAGCGCGCCTTGCTCGTTCCGACGACTGCCGCACCATTCGTTGGACGAATGCGTGCTTTTGTCAGCTCACCCGGGCAGCGTTGGCGTTACGACGTTTGACGGACACGCAGGGTGCTGTGCATGCGCTCTGTCAGACATTTGTGACGCTGTACCTCGACAAATAGGGATGGTGCATCCACGATACAGCGACCACGAAAAAATAGTACAGAAGCTCGCAGGGCTTGTCAACATAATGTTATAGACAAGTTGGCGATGTCGGCGTATCAAGACCTGAAAAGTCGATCCAGGGCCAAGAATTCAGAAAAAATCTGGACAGATCGAGCGTGATCGGCGGGAAAAGCTGGACAGCGAGTGGCTGTTCATTCTCTGTCAGAGGCTGGGGCCAGCCTGCACGCCGCCAGCGCGCCGGGGACGGTATTACGAAAGATCGCAGATTCTACGAGCGGTACGAATCTTGTTGGGTGTTTCGCCGCTCAGGCGCCGCCGGATGCCTCGCCGTCTGCCGCCGCCTGCGGATTCCACATCGCGACCTCGACGAGCGCTTTGCGGCGCAGGTCGGGCACTTCCGCGTTCTCTGCGGGATAGCCGATCGGGAAGAGGATGAACGGCTTCTCGCGCTTCGGACGACCGAGCAGATCGCGCAGGAAGCCCATCGGGCTCGGGGTGTGGGTGAGCGTCGCCAGGCCCATGTTGTGCAGCGCGGCGATGAACATGCCGCAGGCGAGACCGGTGCTCTGGCCGACGTAGTAGTTCTTGACCTTGTTGCCGTCGTCGTCGACGCCCCACAGCTCTTCGAAGGCGACCACGATCCACGGGACCGTCTCGAGAAACGGCTTCTTCCAGGTGGTGCCGATCGGCGCCAGCGCCGCGCGCCATTCGTCGCTCATGCGCTCCTCGTAGGTACGCTTCTCCTCGGCCTCGGCGGCGATGCGAATGCGCCGTTTGATCGCGGGGTCGGACACGGCGACGAAGCGCCACGGCTGCCGATGGGCGCCCGACGGCGCGGTCGACGCGGTCTGGATCGCGCGCTCGATCAGCGCCCGCGGCACCGGATCGGGGGAGAACTGGCGGATGCTGCGGCGGCCGTCGAGCAGCGCGTAGAAATCGTCGGCGCGGCGCAGGCTTTCGTCGGGGGTGAAGCGTTCGCGGTGGTAGGGCAGGGTGGGGTAGCGGTCGGTCGCGGACGTGTCGGACATCGGGTCTCCTGGGGGGAATGGATCAGGACGCGATCTCGGCGAGCGCGGCCTGGCGCGCCTCACGCAGCAGCTGCCAGGCGCGCGCGACGTGATGCGCCTCGGTGCGCAGATGACTGACGCTTAGGCGCAGCGCGTAGCAGCCGCGCACGCGCGTGTGCGAGAGAAAAACCGCGCCGTCGGCCTGGGTGTGCGCGAGCACGCGGGCGTTGAGCCGATCGAGCGCTTCGTCGTCGGGCGCGTCAGCCGCGTCGGTCGGCCGCGCGCGGAAGCACACGGTGCTGAACGGCACCGGCGCCAGGCGCTCGAAGCCCGGATCCGCGTCGACCCAGTCGGCGACCTGCCGGCCGAGCGCGATGTGCTGGCGCAGGCGGTCGCGCAGGCCGTCGGCGCCGAAGGCGCGCAGCACGAACCACAGCTTGAGCGCGCGGAAGCGCCGGCCGAGCTGGAAGCCGAGGTCCATCGGATCGTGCACTGCCTCGGCGGCGTCGGTCTCGAGATAGGCCGGCACCAGGCTGAAGGCACGCCGCAGCTGGGCCTCGTCGCGCACGAAGAGCACCGAGCAGTCGAGCGGCACGAACATCCACTTGTGCGGATTGATCACCACGGAGTCGGCGCGCTCCATGCCGGCGAAGCGCGGACGCAGCTCGGCGCAGATGGCGGCGGCGCCCGCCCAGGCG
The DNA here is from genome assembly GCA_039025295.1 of Acidobacteriota bacterium. Classification (GTDB taxonomy): domain Bacteria; phylum Acidobacteriota; class Thermoanaerobaculia; order Multivoradales; family J023; genus JBCCOR01. The sequence goes on along the minus strand of JBCCOR010000061.1, from coordinate 1,892 downwards.
GCGTCGACGTGCAGCCAGAGCCCTTCGTCGCGGCAGACGTCGGCGATGCGATCGATCGGATCGACGCTGGTGGTCGAGGTCGTGCCGGCGGTGGCCATCACCGCCATCGGCCGCAGGCCGGCGGCCCGGTCGTCGGCGATCTGCCGGCGCAGCGCGTCGATGTCGAGCCGCATCGCCTCGTCGACCGGCACGCGGCGCAGCTGATCGAGGCCGAGGCCGAGGGTGATGATCGCCTTGTCGATCGAGCTGTGCGCTTCGGCCGATGTGTAGACGATCAGTGGCGCGTCGCTGGCCGCGGGGCCTCGGGCGCGCATCTGCGGCACGACCGCGTCGCGCGCCGCGGCGAGGGCGACCAGCGTGCTCGACGACGCGGTGTCGTTGATGTGGCCGCGAAACGGTTCGGGCAGGTCGATTAGCTGGCGCAGCCAGTCGCAGACGTGCTGCTCGAGCTCGACCGCGGCCGGCGCCGTGCGCCACAGCATGCCGTTGACCGACAGCCCGGCGGCGAGCAGCTCGCCGACGATGCCCGGGCCGGAGCCGGAGCTCGAGAAGTAGGCGAGGAAGCCGGGATGGTTCCAGTGCGTCAGGTTGGGCACGATCAGCCGCTCGACGTCGTCGATCAGTCGATCGAGCGGCTCGGGCGCGTCAGGCGCCGACGGCGGCAGCTGATCGCGCACCGTGCCGGGCTCGATCGATGGCACCACCGGGCGGTCGTCGATCGTCGTCAGGTAGTCGACGATCAGGTCGCTCGCGCGGTGGAGCGCAGCGCGCAGCGCGTCGGGGGACACATCGGTCATCGGTAGAGCTCCGTGGGACGAGGGCGTCGGTGGGAAAACGACGAAGGCCACGCGCGGGCGGCACCCGGCGTGGCCTTCGATCGCGGCCTGCGGCGGCGGTTGGCGCCGGCGGGCTGCTTACTTCGACTCGGTGCTCACGCCCATGCGATCGAGCTCGTCGTCGATGATCGTGGTGAAGTTCTCGAGCGGCGCGGCGCCCGACAGGAAACGGCCGTTGATGAAGAAGGCCGGGGTGCCCGACACGCCGACCGCGCTGCCCTCGCGCAGATCGCGCTGGACGGTCTCCGCGTACTTGCTCGAGTCGAGGCAGGCGTTGAACGCCGCCATGTCGAGCTGGAGGCCCTCGGCCTTGGCGCGCAGGCCGTCGACCTTGAGGTTCTGCTGATCGGCGAAGAGCGCGTCGTGCATTTCCCAGAACTTGCCCTGGTCGTCGGCGCAGAGCGCGGCCTCAGACGCCTTCGGCGCCTCGGCGTGGAAGCTGAGCGGGAAGTGGCGGAAGACGAGCGCGATCTTGTCGCCGTATTTGGCCTTGACCTGCTCGATGGTCGGGTTCACCCGGCTGCAGTAGGGGCACTGGAAGTCGGAGAACTCGATGATCGTGACCAGCGCGTCCTTGTCGCCCATGACGTACGAGTCGCCGATGGGGAGCTTGGGGGAGGCGGCCAGGTTCGCCACGCCGCGGCCTGCGCTCGCCTTGCCGTCGAACGTGGGGGCAGCCGCGCCGCCGATGTCCGCAGACATCTTCGCAGGCGCCGCTCCGTCGGTCTCCATGTTCGAGTTACCCACGAGGTATCCTCCGCCGAATGCGACGGCGGATGCCAGCACGGTGACGAGGATGGAATTGTTGTTGCCGTTGTTGTGTGCCATGTCGTTGGACACTCCATGATGTTGTGGCCGGTTGTGTCCGCCGCGTGCGTCCTCGTCGGCTGTGTGACCGTCCTCCATGGGAGGAGGCGCGGCACACAATCTGAGGATGCCCGAAGCAGCTCACACCCAGCCGATGGTTCCCACCGCACGTCGTCCAAATCGAGCGCGATGGAGGGTGTGTTTAGGCGCCGCATGACGCGTCCACAGTCTGGACACGTCGACGACGAC
>JBCCOR010000060.1:0-12462 GCA_039025295.1 Acidobacteriota bacterium | reverse complement strand
CGGCCGGCGATCCCCCGGCGATGCGGACGCAGGCGCCACCACTGCCGCGACCGTGACCGCTGCCGCGACCCCGCAGCCGGCGGCCCGACCGGCGCAGGCGGCCGCGTCGTCGCCGCGCCGGACCTCGCCGCTGCGCCTGCTGGTGGTCACCGCGCTGGCGCTGGTGCTCGGCGGCGCGCTCGGTTTCGGCGTCTACGCGTTCGCCACCCGCGGCCCAGAAGTCGTCGATCGGCTCAGCCCCGAGGCCGAGCAGATGCGCGAATGGCTGCCGCTGGTGCGCGAAGGCCAGCGGCGCATGCAGGAGAATCGACCCAACGAGGCGCTGCAGGCGTTCGAACGTGCGCTCAGCCTGGTGCCGAACAACCGCAGCATCCGGCGCCTGCGCGACGAGGCCGAAACCGCGCTGCTGGCCGAGAAAGAAGGTCTGTCACCGCGCGAGGTCGAGATCCGCCGGCGGGTCCAGGCCGCGCAGGACGCGCTCAACGCGCGCGACTACGCCACCGCGATCGAGCGCGCGCAGCAGGTGTTCGAGATCGATTCACGCAACCGCCGCGCGCAGCGCATCGTGCGCGAGGCCGAGGCCGGGCAGGACCGCCGCAGCAGCGTTGGCGCGCGCCTGGCGGGCGCGGGACGGCGCGGCCCGGGCGACAGCACCGCGCCGACCACGGCCAATCCACCGCCGGCCGCCGCGCCGACCGCCGGCGACGCGGGCACGGTGCCGCTCAGCGTGATCTTCCGCAGCGCGCTGCCGTCGGGTCTACTGACGATCTACGCCGATCACGACCTGACCACGCCGATCCTCAAGGAAGCCTTCGACTTCAGCCGCCTGCCGGCGGGCGGCGGCACGATGACCGCGACGCTGGCGCTGCCGCCGGGCCCGGTGGAGCTGACGATCTACCTGTGGCGTCCCGACGCGCAGACGGTCAACCACCGCGTGCGCGGCCGCATGAACGCGGGCCTGCCCGACGCCGAGTCGGCGACCCTCGACATCCGCCTGCTCAAGACCGGCAGCGTCGACGCCGCGCTGCGCTAGCGCGTCGGCGCGCGGCAAACGCGCGGACTACTCGTAGACCATCCAGAGCGGGCCCGGGAAGAGGTACGACAGGCCCTCGCGTAGCTGATCGCGCCAGTTTTCCCAGTTGTGGCCGTCGCGCGCCTCGACGTAGCGTACGTCCATGCCGGTGCCCTGCAGCAGCGGGATCAGCGAGCGGTTTTCGTAGATCAGCGTTTCGTACATGCCGCAGCTGACGAAGACCCGCTCGGACGGACGCCCCGGGCGCGCGCGGAATTTGTTCATGAAGCGCACCACCGGGTCGAAGAGCGGACCACGCTCGTGGTCGCCGATGTCGGAGAAGGCGAACGAGCCCGACTGCAGCAGCAGCCGTCCGAAATAGCCCGGATAGCGCCAGGCGCACGACAGCGACGCAACGCCGCCGAAGCTCGCGCCCATGATGCCGCGCGCCTCGGGCACGCCGCGCAGTGGGAAGTCGCGTTCGAGCATCGGCACCAGCTCCTCGGTGACGAAGCGCGCGTGCGGTCGATGGTCGGGATATTCCTCGAGCCGGTTGCCGGCGTTGGTCAGCGCGACCACCATCGGCGCCACCTCGAGCCGGTGGATCAGGTTGTCGAGCACGATCTTCAGACTCGAAAAGCGCACATAGTCGCGGCCGTCGTGAACCACCAGCAGCGGATAGCGGCGGTTCTTGCGGTAGCGCGCGGGCAGATAGATCTGAACGTCGCGCGCGCCGCCGAGGGCGCGACTGTGGACGGTCAGACCGTCGAGCGTGCCGGCGCGCGCCTCGGGATCGGGATGGGTCCACGCCGGACGCTCCGAGCCCTCGGAGTGACAGACCGAGTTGGCACCGTAGGGATCGAAGGCGCGCTCGGGATTGAGCGGATCGAGGATCCAATGATGGTCGTCGCCGCGCCGCACGTTGAGCTTGTACTGCATGCGCGAGCCGGGCGGCAGCTCGAGGATCAAATGCCACAGATCGGTGCCGTCGACGGGCTCGAACGGCTGCGAGGTCGGGATGCCGTAGATGAAATGCTGGAGATAGACGGCGTCGACGTGGCCGCGGTAGAGGAAGGTCACCGAGGTGCCCTCGACCAGCGGGAAGCGATGGGCACCGAGGAACGCGTCGATCGCCTCGGACGACGGCGGACCGTCGGCGAGCAGCGCGTGCAGGGCGAGATCGTGGGCGGTGTCGGCGGGGGCAGCAGCGGCGTTCATCGTGGATCGACTCGGGAATCGCAGGCTCAGAGCCCGTCGTCGGGATCGCTCACCGGCGCAGCGCTCACCAGCGCCTCCGGAACGGCGCTCACCAGCGCCTCCGGAACGGCGCTCACCAGCGCCTCCGGAACGGCGCTCACCAGCGCCTCCGGAACAGCGCTCACCAGCGCCTCCGGAACGGCGCTCACCAGCGCCTCCGGAACGGCGCTCACCAGCGCCTCTGGAACGGCGTTCGGCAGATGGTCGTCGCGATGCTGCGGCGCATCGTCGTCGTGGATCGCAGGCGGCCAGGTCGGCCGATCGTGCGCCGCCGCGTCGTCGCCCGCGGCATCGATGTCGCCGTCGATCGAATGATGATGGACGCTGCCGTCGCAGCCGAGCTCGCTCGCGCCGTCGAGCTGCCACGCTGCGTCGTGGCCCGGCGCCGCGGATGCGCGGTGGATCGCTGCGTGTTCGTCGAGGGTCAGGCAGCGATCGGGCGCGAAGCGGCAGGCGAAGAGCTGCACGCGCACGGCGTCGGCGAGGCGCAGGCGATGGCGCGCGTGCGGCAGCGGCACGACGCCGCGGTAGAGGCCGAGGCCGGTCTCGAGCACCTCGGCATTGCCGGCGCCCTGCGGCGGCGCATCGTGGAAGAGCACGATGCGGGTGGCGAGCGCCATGGCGCCGGCCGACCAGGCGAAGATCGGCACGTCCTGCGCCAGATCGGCGATCGCGAACATCCGCATGCGGTTGAGCAGCACCGCGACGTGGCCGCCGGCGATGGCGAGCGCGCTGGCGTCGGCGAGGGCCTCGGCGATCGCCTCGCGATGGCGCTTGACGGCGTCGCGACGCAGCGGCCGCCAGCGATCTTCGAACGCCTCGTGGACCGCGCGCACCTGAGCGAGATGCTCGTCGTCGAGGGCGCGCGCGGAGGCGATCGCCGAGTCGCGATGCAGCTGCAGCAGCTCGGGCTCGCCCTCAGCGTGGCGCAGCATGCGGCGCGCGGCCGCGAGCACGTAGTCGAGGCGCACGCGGTAGAGGCGCTGCAGGCCGCGCAGGCGATCCTGGCGGGCGCGATGCGCGCGGAAGAACGCCGGATCGTCGTGAAACACCTCCTCGCACCGCCGGTGGAGACGGAGATTGACCAGCGGCCGATCGAGATGCGCGCGCAGCTCGTCGTCTTCCGCCTCGCGCTCCTGCCAGCCGGCGGTGATCGCGACGACCGTGCCGTCGATCTGACGACGGTCCATCGTCGGGGCGAGGGTCGGATGCAGTCGCTGCGGACCGAGCAGGGTGATCGAGCGCATAGGCTAAAGCGGGGATGGCCCGCCGGCGCGCGGCAGGCACGCGCGGCGGGAGACGGATCAGGCGGGTGGGATGCGGGTGTCGAGCTGTTGACGGAGATCGTCGAGCCGGCGCTCGAGCGCGTCGAAGCGGGACGCGATGCGCGCATCGAGCTGGCGCACGGCGTCGAGCAGGGCGAGCAGCGGCGTGTCGGTGCTCGAGGCGACCGAAGAAACCCCGCTCGCGGCCGTGCCGTCGGCGCGCGCGCCGACCACCGGACGGCCGAGCAGCTCCTGGCGCGCCAGATGCGCGACCCGGCGGTTGGCCGCGGTCGTGCCCTGCACCATGCTGTCGAACGAATTGCGCAGCTCTTGCACAGCTTCCTGCAGCGCTTCGATCTGCGCGGCGTCGTTCGAATCGGCGGATGCGTTCACGTCGGTCATGATGTTCTCAAACAATACCAACGCCGGTCGTGCGCCAGCTAGCGCGCGGTGCCCTCGGGCGCCACCGCGCGCCGCCCGGCGCGGCCGCGATGCAGCGCCTGGACGGCGCCGAGCAGGCCCGGCTGCTCGTGGATCACCAGATGCACGGGAATGCGCGCGACGTAGTCGCGGAAGCGGCCTTTGCTCAGGAAACGCGCGCGAAACGCCGCGGTGTCGAAGGTCGCGCCCATCTTCGGCACGATGCCGCCGGCGACGTAGACGCCGCCGCGCGCGCCCAGCGTAAGGGCCAGATCGCCGGCCACCGAGCCGAGCTGCCCGCTGAAGACGCGCACGGTCTCGGCGCAGCGCGGACAGGTGCCGTCGGCGGCGCGCTCGACGATCTCGGGCGGATCGTCGGCGGCCGGCGCGACGCCGTCGATGGCGCAGATCGCCTCGAGCAGATGCAGCAGGCCCGGGCCCGAGAGCAGGCGCTCGCACGAGACGTGGCCGTAGCGTGCGAAGAGATGCTGATGGATCGCCCACTCGCGCTCGTTGGCCGGCGCCATGCTGCGGTGGCCACCTTCGGTTTCGAGCGCGGTATAGCGGTCGTCGCCGGCCGAGATCAGCGCCGAGACGCCGAGACCGGTGCCGGCGCCGAGGATCGCGCGCGGCGGCGCGGCGACCGGCGCCGACTGCCCGCCGGCCGTCGCCGCCGGATCGTCGCCGCTGGACGGCCCAGACGGCGCGTAGAGCGGACGCAGATCGTCGGCTCCGAGCGCCAGCAGCGACAGCGCCTGGGCGGTGAAGTCGTTGACCACGGTCAGCGCGTCGAGGCCGAGCGCGCGACGGGTGGCGGCGATCGAGAACGACCACACATGGTTGGTCATGTCGACGTGGTCGGCGACCACCGGCGTCGCCACCGCCAGCGCCGCGCGCCGCGGCCAGATGCGGTCGTCGGCGTTGGCGTCCGTGCGCGGCGGCAGCGCGCGCTGCAGATAGGCGTGCACGGCGTCGACCAGCGTCGGATACATCGCGCAGCGCAGCACGTGCACGTGCTGCAGGGCACCGTCGTCGTCGGTCAGGGCGAAACGGGCGTTGGTGCCGCCGATGTCGGCGACGAGATCGGGCGTGTCCATGGCGCCGAGAGATTAGCAGAGCGCGACGGGCGTCGCCGGCGGGCCGCCATCTGCCGCCACGATTCGCCGCGGGTTGGGCGCAGATCGACCGGAGATCGGATGTAACAATCTCGCCCAGCCATCGTTTGACATGTGAAGCCGCTTTTCTCTCGTCCTTCTCTCGACCACAGGAGCGCCCCGACCGTGCACGCCGCCGCCTCGCCCACCGCCGCGCCCGACCCGTCCACCCGGGAAGGCGCGCTGGCGCAATTGTTCGACGCGCATCACGGCCGCGTCTTCGGCGCCGCCTACCGCATCACCGGCAGCGCCCAGGACGCCGAAGACGTGCTGCAAACCGTCTTCCTGCGCCTGATGCGGCGCGATCAGCTCGATCTCGCGCCCAACCCCGGCAGCTATCTCTACCGCGCCGGGGTCAACGCCGCCATCGACCTGATGCGCGCCAAGAGCGGCAACCGCGCGCTGCCGCTCGACGAGCTCACCGCCGCGCCGCCGAGCCAGGATCCACTCGACGATCCCGAGCGCCGCCAGCGCGATCGCGACGTCCGCCGCTGCCTGCGCAGCGGTCTCCTGGCGCTCGGCGCCAAGGCCGCCGAAGCGTTTTCGCTGCGCTATTTCGAGGGCCTGAGCAATCGCGACATCGCCACCGTGACCGACAGCACGCCCACCGCCGTCGGCGTGCTTCTGCATCGTTCCCGCAAGCAGCTGCGCAAGCAGCTCGCTTCTTGCCTCGGAGGATTGACGTGATGAGCGCCTTCCGTGCATCCCACGATCTCGACGCCCAGCTCGACCGCGCCGCCGCGCAGATCGCTGGCGCCGTGCCCGACGCCGAACAGGTTCACGCCGCCGGCGAGCGGGTGTGGCAGCGCCTGCGCACCGAGGCGCGCGCGATCGACCTCACCCTGCCCGACGCCGCGATCGGCGTCTCCTATGCCGCGCCCGCGGCCGACGCGACCGCCGCCGACCGCGGCGAACTGGTCGCCTTCCCGCAGCGCGCCGGCGGCGCCGACGACGCCAGCCCGGGCTACGGCGTGCGCCCGCACCGCGCCAGCGATCCCGGTCGCTGGCTGCGCATGGCGCTGGCCGCGCTGGTGGTCATGGCGCTCGGCGCGGCGCTTTTCATCGCCCACCAGAGCCTGACCGGCGGCACCGCAGCGACCATCGCTGCGCTCGACGGCCAGCTCTTCCGCGTCGAAGCCGCCAGCCAGCTGGCGCTCGAGCACGGCGCACCGGTTGCCGCCGGCGACCGCGTGCGCACCGGCCGCGACGGCGGCGCGCTGCTCGCCCTGCCCGACGGCTCGAAGGTCGAGATGCGGTCGCGCTCGGAGATCGCCATCGACCGCGGCCTGCGCGGCGACACCGTGCGCCTGGTGCGCGGCAGCGTGATCGTCCAGGCCGCCGAGCAGCCGCGCAGCAAGCGCCTGCGGGTGGTCACCGAGGACTTCCGCGTCGCCGTGCGCGGCACGATCTTCGCCGTCGACCACGGCACCAAGGGCTCGCGCGTGTCGGTGGTCGAGGGCGCCGTGCGGGTCGACGCCAACGGCGATCGCCACGCGCTGACGCCCGGCCAGCAGCTCACCACCCACGAGCGCCTGACGCCGGTGCCGATCGCCGACGAAGTGCGCTGGAGCCGCGACGCCGACCGCTATCTCGATCTGCTCGAGGAGCTCGCCGATCTGCGCGAAGAGCTGCAGCAGACGGCGCGTCCGGATCTGCGCTACGCCAGCCGACTGCTCGACCTCGTGCCGCCGGCGCCGGTGCTCTACGCCGCCGCGCCGAACCTGACCGACACCGTGCGCGAGAGCCATCGCCTGATCCGCGAGCGGCTCGACGACCCGGGCAGTCCGCTCGGCGCCTGGTGGCAGGCGCAGGACGCCGACGGCCGCGTCAGCGCGGAGCTCGATCAGCTGGTCGACGCCGTCACCGAGCTCGGCGACTACCTCGGCAACGAGGTCGTGCTCAGCCTGCGCATGACGATCACCGAAGACGGCACGCCCGATGAGCCGCTGCCGCTGCTGCTCGCCGAGGTGGTGCATCCCGACGGCGTGCGGATCTTCTTCGAAGAGCTCTTCGAGGACGAACTCGGCGCCGGCCGCGACAATACGCCCCTGGTGTTCGTCGACGATCCCGCGCGCTTCGCGGCGGAGCCGACGACCGCCACCGACCTCGGCGTCTACGTCTGGCTGGCGGGCGATCTGCTCGCCGCCGCGCCCGATCTCGCCACGCTGCGCGCGGTGCAAAGCTACCGCGACGGCGCGCCCAATCCGTTCGTCGGCCAGTCGTTCCACACCCAGCTGATCGCGCTCTACGACGAAGGCGCCGGCCTGGCGATCGGCGTCGATCTGGCGCAGACCCTCGCGCAGATCGGCGACGCGGCCGAGGCAAACGGGAGCGCCGTCGGCCTGGCGCGGCAGCTGTCGGGCGTCGACAACCTCGAGCATCTGATCCTCGACTCGCGCCGTCTCGACGACCGCAGCCACGCGCGCGCCGCGCTGACCTTCCGCGAAGACCGCCAGGGCATCGCCTCGTGGCTGGCCGCGCCGGCGCCGATGGGCGCACTCGACTTCGTCTCGGCCGACGCCTCGTTCGCGCTGAGCGCGGTATTCAAGAGCCCGAGCGCCCTGCTCGAGGACGTCTACGGCATGATCGACGACTCGGGCGGCGAAGATCTGCTCGCGCTGCTGCGCGCCTTCGAAGACGCCTACGGCGTTGATCTACAGAACGACGTCGCCGGCAGCCTGGGCGGCGAGTTCGCCTTCGCCCTCGACGGTCCGCTCGCGCCCAAGCCGTCGTGGAAGGTGGTGATGGAGGTCTACGACCCGGCCCGCTTCCAGCTCGCGCTGGAGCAGGCGGTCGAGACGATCAACCAGACCGTGCAGGTCAACGGCCAGGAAAACGTCGCGATGACCGCGACCACGAACAACGGCCGGATCTATCACGCGCTCGAAACGCGCTTCGTCGACGTCCACTACACCTTCGTCGAGGGCTACGTGGTGATGGCGCCGAGCCGGGCGCTGATCGATCGCGCGATCCGCTTCAAACAGTCGGGCTACACCCTGACCGACAGCGCGAAGTTCCGCGGCCAGCTGCCGTCGGACGGCCGGCTGAACTTCTCGGCCCTGGTCTATCAGGACATGCAGCGCCTGATCGGCGGCATGCTCGACGCGGCCGACGCCGCCGGCCTGAGCGATCAGCTCAACGACGGCCAGCGCGACCGCATCGAACAGCTGCAGGCGCGCGCCGAGCCGACGCTGATCTATGCCTACGGCGAGCCGCGGCGGATCATCCTTGCCACGGCCGCCGGTGAGGATCTGCTGCTCAAGACCGTCTTCGACGCCGTTGGGTTCACGGGCTTCGGACTGGGCGATCTGGTCGACGGCTTCGATCCGAACGATTGGGATGTCGACGAATGGAACGGCGGCGCGGCCGATGCCGATGTCGCCGCCACCACCGACGACGAACCGAGCGCCTGAGGAGGATCATCATGCAGTCGCCTCCCTCTGCCGCGCCGCCGGTGATCGAGCTCGACGATCTGCGCGTCCGCTTCGGACGCTTCGAGGCCCTGGCGGGCGTGCGCGGCACGTTCGACGGCCGCGCGATCGGCCTGCTCGGTCCCAACGGCGCCGGCAAGACAACCCTGATCCACACCCTGCTCGGCTTCCACAAGCCGTCGAGCGGCACAGCGCGCGTCTTCGGCCGCGACATCCGCCGGCAGGACAAAGCGGCGCGCGCGCTGATCGGCTACATGCCCGAGCGCGACAGCTTCATCCCGGGCATGAGCGCGGTGCGTTTCGTGCGCATGATGGGCGAGCTCGCCGGCCTGCCGCCGTCGCACGCGCTCGAGCGCGCGCACGAGGCGCTCTACTACGTCGGCCTGGGCGAGGCGCGCTACCGGCCGCTCGAGACCTACTCGCTGGGCATGAAGCAGCGCGCCAAGCTCGCCCAGGCGCTGGTGCACGGCCCGCGCCTGCTCTTTCTCGACGAGCCGACCAACGGCCTCGATCCCGCCGGGCGCGAGCGCATGATCCGCCTGGTCAAGGACATCCGCGACAGCGGCGACGTCCACATCGTGCTCTCGTCGCATCTCCTGCGCGACGTCGAGCAGTGCTGCGAGGAAGTCGTGATCCTGAAGGACGGCCAGATCGCGCGCGCCTGCAACCTCGCCGCCGAGCGCCAGGCGAACCGCAAGTTCCTCGAGCTCGAGCTCGGCGCCCCGGCCGCGTCGGACGATCCGCGCGGCGCGCGGCCGGCGTCGGCGCTCTTCGACGAGACCAGCCGCAGCGGCGTCGCCGCGATCGACGCCTTCGTCGACGACGTGCGCGCGCTCGGCGCGTCGATCGCGCGCGGCACGAAGCGCCAGCGTCTGCGCGTGGTGCTGCCGCCGTCGGTGGCGATCCGCGCGCTCTACGAACGTGCCGCCTCCGGCGGCGTGCTGATCCGTCATCTCGACTACAAGCGCGATTCGCTTCAGGACATCTTCCTGCAGGCGATGGCCGGCGAGAGCGGTCCGACGTCCGCGCCGCCGCAGCCGCCGGCCGCCGCGGCCGCCGTTTCCGCGTCTGCCTACGAGGAGGCTTCCTGATGGCCGTCTACGAGCGCGTCTACCAGCGCTACACCGGACTGACCACGCCGTCGTGGGCGCGCATCTTGGTCTTGCCGCGCTACGCGCTGCGCGACGTCTTCCGCTCGCGCCTGCTGGTGTTCTTCTTCGCCCTCTGCTTCGTCGTTCCGCTGATGGCGGCCGCGGTGATCTACGCGCGCCACAACCTGCCGCTGCTCGACACGTTCCAACTCTCGGTCGACGACCTGATCGCGGTCGACGCGCGCGCCTACTACTACTTCCTCGACGCCCAATTCGGCCTCGGCTTCTTCCTGACGCTCTTCGTCGGCACGGGTCTCGTGTCGCGCGATCTGGCGCACAACGCGCTGCCGCTCTATCTCGCCCGGCCGATCAGCCGCGCCGAGTACGTCACCGGCAAGCTGCTGACCCTCGGCCTGCTGCTGTCGGCGGTGACGTGGATCCCGGGCGTGCTGCTCTTTCTGTTCAACGGCGCGTTCGAGGGACCGGGCTGGATGGTCGAGAACGCGCGCCTGATGATCGGCACCGTCATCGGCTCGACGCTCTGGCTGGCGGTGCTCTCGATGCTCACCCTGGCGCTCTCGGCGTGGGTCAAGTGGCGGCCGGTGGCGGCGTTCGCGCTCTTCATGCTCTACGTGATGGGCTCGTTCTTCGCCTTCGTCACCAACCAGCTCTTCCGCACCGACTGGGGCCATCTGGTCAATCTCGACCAGCTGGTGCAGATCGTCACCGCCGCGCTGCTCGGCGCCGAGGTGCCCGACGGACCGCCGGTCGCGGTCGCGGGCCTGGCGCTCCTCGTTTTCTCAGCCTTCGGCCTGCTCCTCCTCCATCTGAAGATCCGCGCCTACGAGGTGGTGTCATGAATGCTGCAGCAACGTCCGCGGGCGACGACCTGATCCGCTTCCAGAACGTCTCGAAGTTCTACGGCGAGGTGCTGGGCGTCAACCGCATCAACCTGATCCTCGAGCCGGGCATCGTCGGCCTCGTCGGCCCGAACGGCTCGGGCAAGACGACCCTCATGAACCTGATGACGGGTCTCCTGAGGCCGTCGGAAGGCGCGATCGAGATCCTCGGCGTGCCGTCGCACGGGCGCGAGCATCTCTTCCATCTGATCGGCTACTGCAGCCAGGTCGACGCCTTCCCGCGCGGCATGACCGGCTACGACTTCATCTACGGCTATCTGCGCGTGCACGGCTACGACCACACAGCGGCCGAGGCGCTCACCTGGCAGGCGCTCGACCGGGTCAGCCTGCGCGACGCGGCGCATCGTCGGGTCGGCGGCTACAGCAAGGGCATGCGTCAGCGGGTGAAGCTGGCGCAGGCGATCGCGCATCATCCGCGCGTCCTGGTGCTCGACGAGCCGCTCAACGGCCTCGACCCGATGGCGCGCGCCGAGGTCAGCGCGGTCTTCCAGGACATCGCCCGCCGCGGCTGCCACGTGATCATCTCGAGCCACATCCTGCACGAGGTCGACATGATCGCCGATCAGGTGATCTTCCTCAGCGGCGGCTACGTCGTCGCCGAGGGGGGCGTCTCGGGCGTGCGCTCGGAGATCGACGCACGGCCGTCGCAGATCCTCGTCCGCTGCGACCAGGCGACGCGCCTGGCGTCGGTCTTGTGCGAGGCCGACCCGACCCTGACCGGCGTGCGCCTGCACGACGACCGCGGCGGCCTCGAGGTCCACACCCGCGACGCCGACGGCCTGTACCGACGGCTCAACGAACTCGTGCTCGATCTCGATCTCGCGATCGACACCGTGACCGTGGCCGACGCCGACGTGCGCGCGGTCTACGGCTACCTGATGGAAGACGGAGGCGACGCGCCGTGAATCCCGCAGCATCTTCGACCGACCTGCAGGCCCTCACCCCGGCCGCGACGCTGCTGCGCCAGCGCGCGCCGCAGTCGTCCGACGGCGGCGACACCGACGGCGGCCTGATGATCCGCCAGATCGCCGGCATCCTGCGCCTCGAATTCGCCCGCAGCCTGTTCAACCGTCGCGCGCTGGCGGTCTACTTCCTGGCGCTCGGTCCGGTCGCGCTGGCGGTGATCTGGGCGATGAGTCCACTGCCGCGCTCGTTCGACGGTCCGGCGGCGGCGAGCACCCTCTTCTCCGGCCTGTTCGTGCCCTACGTGCGGGTAGCGATCTTCCTGAGCGCGGTCTTCGTGTTCATGAATCTCTTCCGCGCCGAGCTGCTCGAGCAGACGCTGCACTACTACGTCTTGACGCCGGTGCGGCGCGAGGTCCTGGTGGCGGGCAAGTACCTGGCCGCGCTCCTGGCGACGATGCTGGTGTTTCTCATCAGCACGGTGCTGATGTACATCGCGCTGGCCATGCCCTGGGGCGTGGGCGCGTTCTTCGGCTATCTCTTCGACGGCCCGGGGCTCGGCAATCTCCTGCGCTATCTACTGATCACGGCGCTCGCCTGCGCGGGCTACGGCGCGGTGTTCCTGCTGGTCGGGCAGTTCTTCAAGAACCCGATCATCCCGGGCGCGCTGCTGTGGGGCTGGGAGGCGATCAATCCCTTCCTGCCGTCGATGCTGCAGAAGTTCAGCGTCATTCACTACCTGCAGTCGCTCGACCCGGTGCCGATCACCGACGGCCTGTTCGCGGTCGTCGCGGAGCCGACGTCGCCCTGGCTGTCGGTGCCGGGGCTGCTCTTCTTCACCGCGCTGGTGCTGGTCGGCGCAGGGATGCGGATGCGGCGGATGGAGATCGCGATTGCGGACGGGGGCGGGGCGTAGCGGAGCGCGTGCGCACGGAACACGCGCAGGCGGTTCCGGTGACGGGCAGGCCGCCGTGAGGCGGTCTGCCGAAGGCGCGGAGCCCGGGGGTTT
>JBCCOR010000059.1:0-12480 GCA_039025295.1 Acidobacteriota bacterium | reverse complement strand
TCGTCAAGCTGATGGAGATGCGCGGCGTGCGCTGCCGTCCGCAGAACATCTTCCTCACCGCCGGGGCGCAGCAGGGCATGGACCTCGTCGCGCGCCTGCTGCTCGATCCCGAAGGACCGATGATGCTCGAAGACATCGTCTACGAGGGCATGCAGACGGTGACCAAGACGCTGCGTCCGCAGCTGCTGACGGTGCCGACCAGCGCGCAGCACGGCATGGACGTCGACGCGGTCGAGCTGGCCCTTGCGTCCGGGCAGAAACCGGCGTTTATCTACGCCATCACCGACGGGCACAACCCGCTCGGCGGCAGCCTGCCGATGGCCAGCCGGTGGCGACTGGTCGAGCTGGCGCGGCGCTACGGCGTGCCGATCCTCGAGGACGACGCCTACGGCTATCTGTACTACGACGACCAGCCGGCGCCGCCGATGCGGGCGATCAACGACGAGTGGGTGTTCTACCTCGGCTCGTTCTCGAAGATTCTCGCGCCGGCGCTGCGGGTCGGCTGGCTGGTCGTGCCCGAGGTGCTGCAGACCAAGCTCGCCGCGCTCAAGCAGGCGTCCGACATCGACGTCGCCAACTACAGCCAGCGCACGATCGCGACCTACCTCGACACGGGCGTGCTGCCGCGTCATCTCGATCGCGTGCGCGCGGTCTACCGCACCCGACGCGACGCCATGCTCGACGCGCTGACCCGCCATTTCCCAGCCGGTTGCCGCTGGAACACGCCCAGCGCCGGGCTCTACCTTTGGGTCGAGCTGCCCGAGCAGATCGACGCGCTCGAGCTCCTGCGGCGCAGCATCGAGGCCGAGAAGATCGCGTTCACGCCCGGCAAGGCATTCGCGCTGCGCGGACGGCATCACGCCAATCACTGCATGCGCCTGGCCTTCGGTAACGTTCACGAGGATGCGGTCGAAGACGGGATTGCGCGCCTGGCACAGGTGCTGCGCACGATGCTGGCGGAGTAAGGACGGCGGCGCGGGCCGCGGCTGAGCGCAGCCGCCAGCGGGCAACGCTGGGCGCCGTGCGTCGGTCGTGATGCCTTGCGATACACTGCGCGTTCCCTGCGCGATTCCCCGTTTCCCTCCGCCCGTTCCGCCGCCTCTTGGAGTCTTTCCTCATGGTCGATTCTGCGCCGATCCCGTTCGAAGCCGCACGCTGTGTGCACCAGCAGTTCACGCAGCGCGCGACCGAAGCACCCGATCGCATTGCCGTCACGTTCGGTGAGATCTCGGTGTCCTACGGTGCGCTCGCCGAGCGCGTCGCTCAGCTCGCCGCCCAGCTGCGCCGTCACGGCGCGGGCCCCGGCGTGCTGGTCGGTCTGGCGGTCGAGCGCTCACCGGCGATGATCGCCGCGCTGCTCGCGGTGCTCGAGACCGGCGCTGCCTACGTGCCGCTCGATCCGGCCTATCCGGCCGAGCGCCTGCGCTTCATGCTCGAAGATCTGTGCGCGGCGGCGTCCGACGCCAGCCGGCCGTTCTTGGTCAGCCAGCCGCATCTGCGCGACCAGCTGCCGAAGGTCGACGGGGTCACGCGTCTGTGGCTGGACGACGACGGGCTGCGCGCCGGCGCCGACGCGCCGGCGCCCCGGCCCGACGCGCCGGTGCGCCCGGCTGCGCCGGACGATCTCGCCTACGTCATGTACACCTCGGGCTCGACCGGCAATCCCAAGGGCGTGATGGTGGCGCACGCCGGCGTCGCCAACGTCATCGCGACCTCGGTGCGCGCCTTCGAGGTCGGGCCGGACAGCCGCGTGCTGCAGCTGGCGTCGCTGTCGTTCGACGCGTCGGTGCTGGAGATCTTCACCGCCCTGACGGCGGGTGCGACGCTGGTGCTGGTGGCGCCGGGCGCGCTGCCGGTGGGCGAGATGCTGGCCGGCCTGCTGCGCGATCATCGCATCACCACGCTGGCGATTCCGCCATCGCTGCTCGACACCGTGCCGCTCGTCGCCGGCACGTCGACCGGCGCGGCGTTCCCCGATCTGCGCAGCATCGTCCTCGGCGGCGAGGCATCGTCGGCCGCGACCGCCGCGCGCTGGGCCGACGGACGCCTGCTGTTCAACGCCTACGCGCCGACCGAGGCGACGATCTACGCCACCCTGGCGCGCATCGCGCCGCCGATCGACGGGCCGCCGCATCTCGGTGACGCGATCGACGACATGCACATCGTGCTGACCGACGCGAGCGGCCAGCCGGTCGCCGACGGCGCGACCGGCGAGATCTGCATCGGCGGCGTGGGCGTCGCCCGCGGCTATCTGAACCGCCCCGATCTGACCGCCGAGCGCTTCGTCGACGGCGCCGGCTACGGCATCGACGGTCGGCTCTATCGCTCGGGCGATCTCGCCCGCCGCGATGCCGACGGTCGGCTGCATTTCGTCGGGCGCGCCGATACCCAGGTCAAGGTGCGCGGCGTGCGCATCGAGCTGGGGGAGATCGAGACGATTCTGCGCGCGGTCGCCGGCGTGCGCGATGCCGCCACGACGGTGCACGCCGCGGCCGAAGGCGGCGCGGGCGACAAGCGCCTGGTCGCCTACGTCGTTGCCGACGACCCGGCGGCCGACAGCGTCGCCTTGGTGACGGCGCTGCGCCGCGCGGCGAGCGCGCATCTGCCCGACGCGATGGTGCCGTCGGCGTTCATGGTGCTCGACGCCTTTCCGGTGACGTCGCACGGCAAGGTCGACCGCGCAGCGCTGCCGGCGCCGACCGCCAACCGCCCGGACGATCTGCCCACCGTGTACGTCGCACCGCGCACGCCGATCGAGCAGCGCTTGGCCGCGCTGTGGAGCGAGCTCCTGGGCGTGGCGCCGATCGGCGCCGACGACGATCTGTTCCTGCTCGGCGCCCATTCCCTGGTGGTGGCGCAGATCGTGGCGCGGCTGCGGCGCGAAGACGACATCGCGCTCGAACCGGTCGAGGTCTTCGGCGCGCCGACCGTCGCCGGGCTGGCCGCGCGCATTGCCGCGCTCGACGGTCAGATGGGCGAGGTGGATACGCTGCCGCCGATTCACCCTGCGATGCGCGACGGCCAGCCGCTGCCGATGACGTACCCGCAGGAGCAAATCTGGTTCCTCAGCCAGCTCGCGCCGGGCATGCTGGCCTACAACTTCCAGTTCACCATCCGCTTCTACGGCCCGCTCCAGCCGGCCGTGCTGCGGCGCGTGCTGGCCAGGATGGTCGAGCGCCACGAGTCGCTGCGCACCACCTTCGAACCCACCGCGGGCGATCCGATCCAGCGGGTTCATCCGTCCTGGGACGTGCGCCTGCCGGTGGTCGATCTGAGCCGGCTGGTCGGCGCCGAAGGTGCCGACGGCGCGGTCATCACGCGCGAGCGCGAGCGCCAGGTTCGCCGCTGGGTGCGGCGTCCGGTCGATCCCGAACGCCTGCCGCTGCTCGAGTGGATGATCCTGCGGACCGCGCCCGGCGATCAGATGTACGTCCACGTCGAGCATCATTTCGTGCACGACGGCTGGTCGCTGGCGGTGTTTCTCGAAGAAATGCGCGCGCTCTACCCAGCGTATGCCGCCGGTCGTCCCGATCCCTTGCCGCCGCTGGCGGTGCAGTTCGCCGACTTTGCCCAGTGGCAGCGCGCGTTGATCGAAGACAGCGCCGTCGGCGCGGCACAGGTGGCGTACTGGCGCAACCAGCTGAAAGACATCCCGCCGGTGCTCGAGCTGCCCACCGACCATGCGCGGCGCACGATGCAGGGCTTTCAGGGCGATATCGTGCGCGTCGATCTCGAGCCGGGCCTCTACCGCGCGATTCGCACGCTGGCCCGGCAGGAAGGCAAGACGCTGTTCATGGTCATGCTCGCGGCGTTCGAGATCCTCATGGCCCGCCATACCGGCGCGCTGCGTTTTCTGCTCGGCAGCGGCATCGCCAACCGGCGGCTGCGCGAGAGCGAGCCGCTGATCGGCATGATCGTGAACACGGTCGTGCTGAACGCCGACCTGACGGGCGATCCCGACGTCCGGACCTTGCTCGAGCGCGTCCGCGCCGTCACGCTGGGCTCGCAGTCGCATCAGGACGTGCCGTTCGAGAAGCTGGTGCAGGAAATTCAGCCCGACCGCGACGTGTCGCGCAACCCGATCTTCCAGATTCTCTTCAGCTTCCACGATGCGCCGGTGCCCGACTTGGATTTCGGCGACGGCGTCGTGGGCGATCTCTTCGAGCGCCACAACGGTTCGGCGAAGGCCGATCTCAACGTGGTCGTCAAGCCGCGCGCTGAGCAGCGCGTCGGGCGCGCGGACACCGGCGAAGATCGGCTGCTCACGATGGTGTGGGAATACGATACGTCGCTCTACGAGCGCGCCACCATCGAGCGCCTGTGGGACAACTACCAGCGCGTGCTGCGCGCGATGGTCGCGCATCCCGACGCGCCAGCGCTGTCGCTGCCCGTGCTCGGCGACGCGGCGCTTCACCAGCTGGCGGCGTGGAACGACACGACGGCCGCGACGACGGACGACCACGCGGTGGCGCGGATCGAAGCGCGCGCGGCCCAGCAGCCCGATGCGCCGGCGGTCTTCGACTATTCGCTCGATGCCGACGTGCTGCCGTCCGTGACCGCCTACGGCGTGCTCGTGCGGCGCGCGCGTCAGCTGGCGCACGGGCTGCGCAGCCGCGGCCTGCGGACGGAAGATCGCGTCGCGATCTTCTTGCCGCGCGGCGCCGACGGCGTGGTCGCGCAGCTGGCCGTGCTGATGGCGGGCGGTACCTCCGTGCCGCTGGATCCCGCGCATCCGCCCGCGCGTCTGCGCTTCCTGATCGCCGACAGCGGCGCGCGCTTCTTCGTGACCCGCAACGACTTCGAGCGGCTGGCCGACGCGTTCGCCGAGCCCGATGCCGACGGGCCGATGCGCCTCGCGCTCGACGCGGATGCGGACTTCCTGGCCGCGCAGCCCAGCACGCCGCTGGCGACGACGATCCATCCCCAGCAGCTGGCCTACATCTGCTACACCTCGGGCTCGACCGGCCGTCCCAAGGGCGTGGCGATCTCGCACGGAAGCCTGAGCGATGCCATGACGTGGCACAACCGTGATCACGCGATGACCCCGGCCGACCGCACCGCGATGGCGTCGGGCCTGGCGTTCGATGCCACCGCGTGGGACATCTGGCCCTGCCTCGCATCAGGCGCGTCGCTCCACGCGCCGGCGCAGGCGGTGCTCGACGCGCCCGACGCGCTGCGCGACTGGATGATCGGCGCGGGGATCACGATCGTCTTCTTGTCGACGCCGGTCGCGGAGCGTCTGCTGCGTGAGCCGTGGCCGCCGGGCGGGGCCCTTCGCCTGTTGCTCACCGGCGGCGATCGACTCAGCTACTTCCCGCCGGCCGATCTGCCCTTCCCGGTGCTCAACCACTACGGCCCGACCGAAGCGACCTGGATCGTGACCTTCGGGCAGGTGCCGATCCGGGACACGCCGGAGGCCGCCCAGGTCGGCGCACCGACGATCGGCACGCCGGTGCTCAACCACCGCGTCCATCTGCTCGACGGGTCGATGCAGTCGGTGCCGATCGGCGCGGTCGGTGAGATCTACCTCGCAGGTCCGGGCCTGGCCCGCGGCTACATCGGCCGGCCGGCGATGACCGCCGAGCGCTTCGTTCCCGATCCGCTTGCTGAGGAGCCGGGCGCGCGCCTGTACCGGACGGGCGATCTGGCGCGCTGGCGGCGCGACGGCGAGCTGATCTTCCACGGCCGCAACGACGATCAGGTTCAGCTGCGGGGCGTCCGCGTCGAGCTGCAGGAGGTCGAGCACGTGCTTGTCGCTCATCCCGCCGCGGAGGAGGCGGCGGTTCGCGTGTGGGGTGACGATCCGGAAACGCAGTTCCTTGCCGGCTACGTCAAGCGCCGAAGCGGCGCGGCGGTCGACGCGGATGCGCTGCGCGTCTGGGCCAGCGAGCATCTGCCGCTCGCCATCGTCCCGGGCCACATCAGCGTGTGGGACGAGCCCCTGCCGCTCACGCCCAACGGCAAGATCGATCGCCGCGCCCTGCCGGAGCCCGATACGACGACGGCGCCCGATGAGCACGTCGCCCCGCGCAACGAGATGGAGGAGCTGCTGGCGCTGCTCTGGCGCGAGGTGCTGGAGCAGGAGTCGATCAGCGTCACGGATCATTTCTTCCGTAGTGGCGGTCACTCGCTGACGGCGACTCGCCTGATCACCCGACTCCGCGAGCATCTCGAGCTGACGATCCCGCTCCGGCTGATCTTCGATCATCCGGTGCTGGCCGATTTGGCGACGGCCTTGGAGACCGAGCTGCTCGCCGTGCTCGCGCACGAAGGCGAGCCGGAATGATCACGGGCGGCGCAGCCGAACCACAGTCCGGGGCGATCGCGCGTCGTGGCTTGTCGGCTGCGCAGCTCGCCTACTGGTGCGATCAGCTCAGCGACCTCCCGCCGGCGCACGAGCTGCCCGGCGATCATCCGCGGCGCGCGATCCCGAGCGCGCAGGCGGATCGCCTGCGCGTCGATCTCGATCCGTCGCTCGACGCGGCGCTCCGCGCCCTGGCGCGGCGCGAGCGCAAGACCCTGTTCATGGTGATGCTGGCGGGGTTCATGGTCCTGATCGCGCGCCACACCGGCGCCCTGCGCTTCCTGCTCGGCAGCGGCGTCGCCGGCCGTCGACCGCGCGCGACCGCGTCGCCGGGCGACCGGATCGTCAGCACGGTCGCGCTGTCCGCCGACCTCACCGGCGCGCCCGACGTGCGGATGATGCTCGCGCGTGCGCGCGCCGTCGTGCTCGGCGCGCAGGCGCATCCGAGCATGCCGCTCGAGACGATCGTGCGGGAGATCCAGCCCGATCGCGACGTGGCGCGCAGCCCGCTCTTCCGGATGGCCTTCAGTTTCCGCGACGCGCCGGAGCACGGCCTCGAGCGGCATCGGGTCGCAGAGGACGGCGACCCGATTGCGTCGGACCTCGACGCGGTCGTCGAACCGCGCGTCGGCGATGCCGGCACCGGTGAGGATCCGCGGCTGACGATGACGTGGTCGTACGACGCCGCGCTCTACGCGCGCGCCACGATCGAGCGGCTGTGGGACGGCTATCGGCGCGTGCTGCGTGGGATGGTGGCCGATCCCGACGCGCTGGTGCTGGCGCTGCCGCTGCTCGGCGACGACGCCCAGCGTCGGCTGCGCGACTGGAACGCCACCGCGGCACCGGCGTCGCCCGACGCCCGGTTGGTCGACTGGATCGCGTCGCAGGCCGCGCACCGCGCTGATGCGCCGGCGGTGGTCGAGCACGCGGAGGCGGCCGGCGCCGCGCCGACGATCACCACCTACGGCGCGCTCGTGCGGCGCGCGCGTCAGCTCGCGCATCGGCTGCGCGCCGACGGTCTCGCGCCCGAGGACCGGGTCGCGATCGGCCTGCCGCGCGGCGCCGACAGCGTCGTTGCGCAGCTCGCCGTGCTGATGGCCGGCGGCGCCTACCTGCCCCTCGATCCGGCCTATCCGGCGGCGCGTCTCGGCTACGTGCTCGACGACAGCGGCGCGCGTTTCCTGATCACCCGCGACGATTTCGACGCCCTGCAGATCGCGTCTGCCGACGGCGCAGGCGACACCCCGATCCGCATCGCGCTCGACGCCGAGGCCGACGCGCTCGCCGCGCAGCCCGACGCGCCGATCGGCGCGGTCCAGACGCCCGATCGCCTGGCCTACGTGATCTACACGTCGGGCTCGACCGGCCAGCCGAAGGGCGTGATGGTGTCGCGCGGCAGCCTGACCGACATGGTCGCCTGGCACGGCCGCACCCACGCGCTCACGGGCGATGACCGCGCCGCCCTGACCGCCGGCCTGGCGTTCGACGCCGCGGCCTGGGAGCTGTGGCCCAACCTCGCCGCCGGCGTCGCGCTGCACGTGCCGCCGCCGACGGTGCGCGACGCGCCCGAGCGGCTGCGCGACTGGCTGATCGCGCACGACATCACGATCACCTTCCTCGCCACCCCGATCCTCGATCGCCTGCTCGGCGCGCCGTGGCCCGCGGGCGGCAGCCTGCGTCGGGTGCTCACCGGCGGCGATCGCCTCAACCGCTGCCCGTCCGCCGACGTGCCGTTCGACGTCGTCAACCACTACGGGCCGACCGAGGCGACGGTCATGGCGACGGCCGGCCCGGTGCCGGTCGCGGGCACGGCCGCAGCCGACGACGTCGGTGTGCCGACCATCGGCCGTCCGGTGGCCAACCACCGCGTGCATCTGCTCGACGCAACGATGCAGCCGTCGCCGATCGGCGCGGTGGGGGAGGCCTATCTCGCCGGCGCCGGCCTGGCGCGCGGCTACATCGGTCGCCCGGGCCTGACCGCGGCGCGCTTCGTTCCCGATCCGTTCGCCGATGCGCCCGGCGCGCGCCTCTACCGCACCGGCGATCTCGCCCGCTGGCGGCGCGACGGCGAGCTGATCTTCCACGGCCGCAACGACCATCAGATCCAGCTGCGCGGCCTGCGCGTCGAGCTGCAGGAAATCGAGATGGCGCTGAACGCCCATCCGAGCGTGCAGGAAGCCGCCGTGCGGGTGTGGGGCGACGAGCCCGAAACCCAGTTTCTGGTCGGCTATGTCGTGCCGCGCGCGGCATCGACCTTCGAGGAAGAGACGCTGCTGACCTGGCTTGCCAGCCAGCTGCCTGCGCCGATGGTGCCGGGCCAGCTCCGGCCGGTCGAGCGCGCGCTGCCGCTCACGCCCAACGGCAAGATCGACCGCGCCGCGCTGCCGGCGCCGGCGCGCGGCGCGGCGGCATCGCGCGCGCCGCACGTCGCGCCGCGCAGCGATATGGAGGATCTGCTGGCGGTGATCTGGTGCGACGTGCTGCCGCTGGAGCGGGTCGGCGTGCACGATCATTTCTTCCGCGTCGGCGGTCACTCGCTGATCGCCACGCGCCTGATCGCCCGCCTGCGCGATCATCTCGAGCTCGAAGTGCCGCTCAAGCTGATCTTCGATCATCCGGTGCTGGCGGACATGGCCGCCGCGGTCGAGACCCATTTGCTCGCCGTCCTCGAAGCCGAGGACGGGATGCCGGACAGCGACGCTTGAGCGCGACCGCGCGGCGGGTCGACGAGGCCGTGCGCCAGGCGGATGAGACGGTCCGACGCGGACCGCCTCGTCGAGCGGCCATCTGCTGGGAAATGTGCATCTTGCGATCCGCTGGCGGCATTGGGTAGGGTGCTGAGCACTTCCGTGCGAAGGATTGCCATGTTCGATTTCATCCCGCCCCATGCATCGCTGTCCGCCACCGCGCCGCGCGATGCGCGCCGCGGTTGCCGCGATGCGGCACGTGCTGAGGGAATGCGATGAGCGATTCGAGCGACCGGCCGCCGCCGCCGCCCGGCGCTGACCAGCCGTCAGCGACCGATCGGCTACGCGCGCGGCTCGAGCGCGCGCGTTCGTCGGCGCGTGCGCAGCGCAGCAGCGCCGATGCGGCCGCGCGCACGGTGCCGCGGCGCGCGGCCGGCCCGGCGCCGATTTCGCGCACCGAGCAGCGGCTGTGGTTTTTCTACCAGCTGAATCCGGACGATGCGTCCTACCACGTGCGCGAGCTGCTCGATCTGAGCGGCCCGCTCGATCGCGCCCGGCTGCGCGCCGCGCTCGCGCACATCGTCGCGCGGCACGACGCCCTGCGCACGGCGTTCTTGCCCATCCCGGCGGAAGGGCCGCCGACCGACGATCCCGCGCTGGCTGCGCTGATCCGCGCCGCGGGTGCGATGCAGACCGTGCTCCCGGCGATGCCGCTGCCGTTCTTGGAGGTGGATCTGAGGGGGGTGACCGCGAACCTCGACGCGGCCCGGATCAAGCGGGTGCTCGATCGCCTCGTCCATCGGGTCAGCCTGCGACCGTTTCAGCTCGAGCGTCCGCCGCTCCTGCGCTTCGTCCTGTTCCGGATGGACGACGATCGCCATCGCCTGCTGCTGGCGATTCACCACATCGTGTTCGACGGCTGGTCGGCCGATTGTTTCCGCCAGGAGCTGAAGGCGCTGTACGGCGCGCTGGGCGACAATCCGCGGTCCGGCGCGCAGGCGCTGCCGCCGCTGCCCATCCAGACCGCGGACTATGCGCTGTGGCACCGCCAGACCCTGACCGATGACGGGCTCGCCGCGCGCGTTGCCTCGGTCAAGGACCGCTTGTCGGGCGCGCCCGAGATCATCGATCTGCCGTTCGATCGTCCGCGTCAGGCCGTCGATCGTCCCGCCGTGCGCCCCTCGGGTCATCTGCGGCTCACCATGCCCGAGGATTTCGCCGACGCGCTGCGCGCGCTGACCGAATCGCTCGGTGCCACGACGTTCATGATCGGCCTGGCGACGTGGGCGGCGTATCTGTCGCGGATCACCGGGCAGGACGAGGTGGTGATCGGCTCGCCCGTGGCCGGGCGCGATCGGCGCGAGCTCGAGCCGCTGATCGGTTTCTTCGTCAACAATCTCGTGCTGCGCCTGGGCGTGGCCGCCGACGACGACTTCCGCACCGCGATCACCCACACGCGCGACGTGGTGCTCACCGCGCAGGCCGATCAGGACATTCCGTTCCCCGCGCTGGTGGAGGCGCTGGCGCCGCGGCGCGATCTGCATCACACGCCCATCTTCCAGGTGTTGTTCGGCCATCTCATCGAGGCCCAGCACGTTTTCCAGATCGCGCCCGAACTCGAAGCCCTGTCGGCCGACACCGACGCCGGCCTGGCGCGCTTCGAACTCAGCCTGCAGCTGCGCGAGATTCGACAGGCCGACGACCGCACGGTCGTCCAGCTCATGCTGATCTATGACGCGACGCTCTTCGACCGGAGCGCAGCGCGACGGATCCTGACCCAGGTCGCGCGCCTGCTGGACGCCGCCGTGCGCGCGCCCGCGCAGCCTCTGGCGGCGCATCCCCTGCTCGACGCAGCCGGTCGCCATCAGGTCGTGCGCAGCTGGTCGAGCGACGGCCGAAACGCGCCCGCCACGCTGCAGCCGCTGCCGAACGTGCTGCGCGCCCAGGCGCGCCGCGACTCCGGCGCGGTGGCGATCGAGTACCGCGATACGCGGCTGAGCTACGACGCGCTCGAGCGCGCGGTCGACCGCCTGGCGCTGCGCCTGCGCCGTCGCGGCGTCGGCCCCGAAGTCACGGTCGCGGTCGCGCTGGGCCGCACGCCCGAGCTGGTGCTGGCGATTCTGGCGACCTGGCGCGCAGGCGGTGCGTTCGTGCCGATCGATCCCGAGCTGCCGGCGGTGCGGGTGAATCATCTGCTGCGCGACAGCGGCGCCTGGCTGATCCTGAGCCGACGCGACATCGCGCCGCCGCTGCCCGCCGACGCGCCGCCGGTGATCTGGCTCGACGGGCTCGACATCGACGACGAGCGCGCCGCCGGCCGCTCGGACGGCACCGCGCCGCCCCCGATTCAGCTCGATCAAGCGGCCTACGTGCTGTACACCTCCGGCACGACCGGCCTGCCCAAAGGCGTCACGGTGTCGCACGGTGCCATCGCGCGCTACATGGGCTGGCTGCGCACCGGTCCGCTCGCCGGCCTGCGCTTCCCGCTGCTGACCAAGCCGTCGTTCGACGCGTTCTTCAAGCAGCTGCTGCGTCCGCTGCTGGCGGGCGAGACGCTGTGGATTCCCGACTACGAACTACTCGACGATCCCGATGCGCTGTTCTCGGGCTGTGCGGCACGCGGGCAGAGCATCAACACGGTGCCGTCGGTGTGGCAGCTGCTCGTGGCGCATCTCGAGCAGCTTCCCGCCACCAAGCGGCCGTGGCTGCCGGCCGTGGTGCTCGGCGGCGAAGCGCTCTCGCCGGATCTGGCGCGCCGCACGTTCGCGGCGCTGCCGCAGGTGCGGCTGTGGAACATCTACGGGCCGACCGAGGTGACGGTCAACGCGCTGTGGGCGGAGATCGCACCGCATCGCGCGCCGGCGGTGCCGCTCGACGCCGCGCCGGCGGTGCATCTCGGCCGGCCGCTGCCGGGGCATCGCGCCTATGTCGTCGACGCCGGCATGCATCCCGTGCCGCCGATGGTCGCCGGCGAGCTGGCGCTGACGGGCGATGAGCTGGCGCGCGGCTACCATCGACGACCGGCGCTGACCGCCGATCGCTTCCGCCCGGATCCCTTCGCGGACGGAGGCGCCGAGCGGGTGGTCGGCGGGCGGCTGTACCGCACCGGCGATCGCGTGCGCTGGCGCATCGACGGTCGTCTCGACTACCTGGGGCGGATCGACGCCCAGATCAAGCTGCGCGGTCTGCGCATCGAACTCGGCGAGATCGACGCGGCCCTGGATGCGCTGGCCGCGGTGCGCGAGGCCGCGGCTGCGCTGCACGTGACCGACGATGGCGAGCCGCAGCTGATCGGCTACGCCGTGCCCGCCGCCGATGCGCAGCCCGACGCGGCGACGCTGCGGCCGCAGCTGAAGACCCATCTGCCGGCCGCGCTGGTGCCGACCGCGATCGTCTGGCTCGACGCGCTGCCGCGCACCGCCACCGGCAAGCTCGATCGTCGCGCGCTGCCGGCCCCGCGCGCGGCCGCCGCGGCCGGCGACGCCGCGG
>JBCCOR010000058.1:0-12493 GCA_039025295.1 Acidobacteriota bacterium | reverse complement strand
GGCGCGGATTGCGTGCGCGATCAGCGCTTGCGCAGCTCGGTCAGGATCTGTTTCGCAACCGACTTGAGCGTGTCGAACACGCCGCGTCCCTCGGGGGCGACGGCTTCGAAGGTCGGCTCACGCTTGTAGTTCAGCGTGCGGTACATCTGATCGACCGGCAGCGCGCTCGGCAGATCGCGCTTGTTGAATTGCAGCGCGTAGGGCAGCGTCTTGAGATCGAGCCCGTGCTCCTGGAGGTTGTCCTCCAGGTTGCGGATCGACTCGATATTGCTCTCCATCCGCTCTTCCTGGCTGTCGGCCACGAAGACGACACCGTCGGTGCCCTTCAGGATCAGCTTGCGGCTGGCGTCGTAGAACACCTGGCCGGGCACGGTGTAGAGATGGAAGCGGGTGGTGAAGCCGCGGATCGTGCCGAGATCGAGCGGCAGGAAGTCGAAGAAGAGCGTCCGGTCGGTCTCGGTGGCGAGCGAGATCATCTTGCCCTTCGACTCGGGCGCGGTTTTGCTGTAGATGTACTGCAGGTTGGTCGTCTTGCCACACAGGCCGGGGCCGTAATAGACGATCTTGCAGTTGATCTCTTTGGCGGCGTAGTTGATGAAGGTCATGGCGGGGCCTCGATCGCGTCGGCGACGTCAGTCGCTGAACAGCGCGTCGATGTCTTCGTCGGTGATTTCGGCGAAGGGCGTCGGCTGCTGGGTGCTGGCGACGGCTTTTTCGGCCATCGTGTCGAAGATCTTGTCGAACTCCGTGCCGGCCCGCTTGACCCGGAGACGGACCAGTCCGAGCGAGGAGCGTTCGTCGAAGATGACCAGCAGGATGGCCCGCTTGGCGACGATCGAGATGTGGATGTGGTCGCGCTGGCCCTCGTGGAAGAGCACCGAGAACTCGCGCTCGCCGATGAGCTTGGCGAGGCTGTCGGTGGCCGCGACGTTGCCCGCGGTCAGGGAGGCCAGGGACGTGCTGTCGAACTGCTCGGTCTCGCCGGCGGCCGCCATCTGCTGACCGTTCTTGTCGATCAAGAACACCGCTTTGGCGTTGGCGTCGTGACGCAGTCGTTTCAGAACCTCTTCCAGGCTCTGAATTTCTTCATCGTACAGTACTAAGTCCATAGGACAGGCTTCCTCTCACGGGTGGGCGCAGAACAGCGCGGCGGATGAGGCGTTCGACGCGCGGCGTTGGAAAGGCCATACAATGGCGACGCTGCTGGCTCGCGGCCGAAACGCGGCGAGGCGCTGGGCCGAGATCGCATCTCGGTCGGGGTACGGGCTCGATACGATCAACAGCGATATGGCCATGGTGAACGACAGCGGGAGGCACGCGGACGGGACCGTCGAACGGCCGGTCGATGCCGACGGCATTGTCGTCGATTTCCCGATCGGCTGCAAGGGTACCACGGGCCGTCGGATAGACAGGAGGGGGAGCGGATGCGTCGGGGTCTTCTAGGTCGTTCGGTGCTGCGCGCGCGGCCCGATGCAAATCGCCGAGCCGGCGGCCTGGGCGCGCGCCTGGGACGTCGTCAGCGCGACCGTCTGGCGCGCGCGCTGCCGATCGTCTTGGCGCTGGCGGCGGCGCTGGTCGCGGCGGCCGTGCCGCGCTGGAATCCGCTCGGTGTGCTGCCGGCGCCGGCGCTGCAGACGGTGCTGCTGCTGCTGGCGACCGTGGCGGCGCTGCATCGTCCGCTGGGCGGCGCCGCACTCGGCCTGGGCACGCTGATGTTGCCGATCGCGCTGCTGCGCTTGGGCGTGCTGCCGGCCTTGCTGCTGGCGGCGGGGGCGCACGTCGGCGCGAGCGCGGTGCGGGCCATGCTGCGTCGTCGCGCATCGTGGTTCTTGCGCACGCGCGCGGGCGCGTCGCCGCGGCTGACGGCGCTGCCGGCCGAGGCGCGTCCACCGCTGACGGTGCTGGCCGATGCGTCGGTCGTGCTGCTGGCGACCCTGGCCGGCGCGCTCGCGTGGGTCGGCCTGCCGGTGCGGCTCGACACGTCGGTCTTGCACGCCTCGCTCCTCCTGCCACCGCTGGCTTACGCCGCGGCGCACGCGTCGCTGACCGCGCTCCTGGCGATCGTCCGCGGTCCGCGGCGCGAGTCGAGCGTCCTCGGCGCGCTGCCGGCGCTCCTGGTCGATGCGGCGGGCTGGCTGCTCGGCGCGCTGCTGGTGCGCATCGGCCGGGCCGCGGGCTGGGCCGACGTCTGGCCGCTGCTGCTGGTCGTCGCGCTGCTCGCGGCCGAGGCGATGCGCAACGCCTTCGTGGCCCATCTGGCGTCGGCGCGCATCGCCGATTTGGAGCAGATGCAGTACGCCCATCAGCGCATCTTGACCGAGGCTTCGGGGCGCGCGGGCATCGCCGGCCAGGTGCTGGTCGAGTGTGCGAACGTGCTGCCGGTCCACACCTTCCAGCTCGAGCTTTACGACGCGCGCAGCGGCGTGCGCAGCTGGTGGGCGGGTCCCGAGCGGCTGGTGCGCGAGGGCGTCCCCGAGATCCCCGAGATGCCGCCGATGCTGCCGGGCATCCACCGCCGCGCCGACTGGCACGTGGTCGCGCACGCGCTGCAGGTCGACGCCGAGCCGCTGGGGCAGGTGCGTCTGTGGTGCGATCCGCGCCAGGTCGAGCCGGGCGCCGAGGCGCTCCTGGCCCAGCTGGTGCCGCATTTGGCCAGCTCGATCCACCGCGCGCGGCTCGACCGCGAGGCCAAGACCGATCCGTTGACGGGCGTACCGGTGCGCCGGGTCCTCGACAGCCGCATCCAGCAGGTGTATCGGCGTTCGGTCGATCGAGGCGAGTCGTTCGCCGTGATCATGTGCGACATCGACCACTTCAAGTCGATCAACGACACCCACGGCCACGCCGCGGGCGACGAGGCGCTGATCCTGGTCGCGCAAACGCTCGACGGTCAGGGTCGCGCGACCGATCTGTGCTGCCGCTACGGCGGCGAGGAGTTCACGCTGCTCCTGCCTGAGACCAACGGCGAGCAGGCGCTGCGTTTGGCCGAGCGCCTGCGCGGTGCGATCGAGCGGCTGACCTTCGCCTACGACGGCGTCGACGTCCCGCTCCGCCTGAGCATCGGCGTGGCGGCGTTTCCCGACCTCTACATCAAAACGGCCAGCGAGCTCCTCGTCCTGGCCGACGACGCGCTCTACCAGGCGAAGCGGGGTGGGCGGAATCGGTGTTTGCTGAACCTGGGGAACGGGCGCTTTCGCGACGTCCACGGGGCGGAAATCGGGGTCGACGCGGCGGCGTTGTGAGCAGGGCAAGTCCATAAACGCCGAACGCCCCGCGGGCTGTGAGCCTGCGGGGCGTTGTGCGCTGCGAGAGGGGCAGATGGTGCACCCAGGAGGAGTCGAACCCCCAACCTTCGGATCCGTAGTCCGACGCTCTATCCAGTTGAGCTATGGGTGCGTTTGGGTCTGCCTGCGCGGCGTATGCGTCGCGCGTCCCTCGCGGGAGGAGGGAGTGTAGACGAAGCGTTGGCGGGATGCAAGCGTTTCGATGTTCAGGTCCCGATCAGCCCCTGGATCGGCGACGACGCCGTGGCGTAGAGCTTGGGGGCGATGCGGCCGGCGTGGGCGGCGAGCCAGCCGGCTTCGATCGCCAGGCGCATCGCGTAGGCCATGCGCACCGGATCCGCGGCGCACGCCACGCCCGTGTTCATCAGCACGCCGTCGGCGCCCAGCTCCATCGCCACCGCAGCGTCGCTCGCCGTGCCGACGCCCGCGTCGACGATCACCGGCACCGACGCCTGCTCGATGATGATCCGCAGGTTGGCCGGGTTGCGGATGCCCATGCCCGAACCGATCGGCGCGCCCAGCGGCATGACCGCCGCTGCGCCCAGGTCCTCGAGGCGCTTGCACATCACCGGATCGTCGTTGGTGTACGGCAAGACCACGAAACCCTCTTTCACCAAGACCTCGGTCGCCTCGAGCAGGCCGACGTTGTCGGGGAAGAGCGTCTTGGGATCGCCGATGACCTCGAGCTTCACCCAGTTCCAGCCGCCGAGCTCGCGCGCCAGGCGCGCGGTGCGGATGGCGTCGTCGGCGGTGTAGCAGCCGGCCGTGTTGGGCAGGAAGAGATAGCGCTTGGGATCGACGTACTGGGCGAAGTTGTCCTCGCCGGTCGACGACAGATCGACCCGGCGCACCGCGACCGTCACGACCTCGGTGCCCGACACCTCGAGCGAACGCACCATGGTCGGGTTGTCGGGGAATTTGCCCGTGCCGAGCATCAGGCGCGAATGGAATGTGCGGTCGGCGATGCGCAGCGGCTCGACCGCGATCGCAGGATCGGCGGCGGCGGGGGCAGGGCTGGAACGGTCGGAAGCGGCGGTGTCGCTCATGGGCGCAGAGGCTCCAGTCAGCGCGCGGCACCGCGAGAAAAGTAGTGCACGCCCTTGCGCGGCGACTTCAGCTGCCGCACCAGCTCCTCGAAATCCTCCGGACGCTCCGGAAAGTTGAGGTTGCGGGTGTCCACCACGAGCACCGGCGCGCGGTCGTAGTGATGGTAGTAGTGGTTGTAGGCGTCGATCAGGTTGCGCAGGTAGTCGCGCGAGATCTCGCGCTCGAACGGACGTGCGCGCTTGCGGATGCGCGCCATGCAGGTGTCGACGTCGGCCACCAGATACAGCATCAGGCTCGGTGTCGGGACCTGGGGTTCGAGCAGGTTGTAGAGCTTGTCGTAGATCAGCAGCTCGTCGTCGGAGAGCGTCAGGTAGGCGAAGATCCGGTCTTTCTGGAACGGATAGTCGGCGATCACCAGACGCTGGAAGAGCTCACGCTGAATAATGTCGCGCTGCTGCTGGAAGCGCGAGAGCAGGAAGTAGAGCTGGGTCTGGAAGGCCGCGCCGGGGCGGTCGTCGTAAAACTTGCCGAGGAAGGGGTTGGTGACGTCCTCGAGGACCTTGACGCCCTCGAAGCGCTCGACCAGAAGGTTGACCAGGGTGGTCTTGCCGACGCCGATGGGGCCGTCGATGGCAAGGTAGTCGTAGGGCAGGCGATCGGCGGTCATGGCGTGCGTCCGGCGCGCGCGGCGCGGATCGACGCGGAGTATAGCAGCGGACGGCGGTGCGGCGTCAGGTGCGGGGGAGATCGCCGCGCAGACGGGCGCAAATGCGGCTGCGCAGCTGGGCGGGCGTGCTCAGCTGTGCGCTCAGGCGCAGCACCCGGCGGCGGCACAGCTCGTAGGTGACCGACTGCGCTTCGATGCGGATGCGCAACTCTTCCTCGCTGATCTCCTCGCCCGCATCGGTGCGCGTGGTGCGACTCGTGCGTACGATCATCGTCTGCTTGTCAGCGTACATCATCGTCGATCAAACTCCTGCGACCCCGGCAGTGGAACGCGCGTTGAAACGTTGGTGCTTCATGCTGTTCCTGAATTCATAGCGTGTAGCGAACTCATTCAGTGTAACCCACGGCTGCGCAGCGGTATTCCGCTGGGTGACGATGGATCGTGTCCACAGGCGATCAGGCGTCGTCGTCGCGGCTGCGCATTTTGCGCGGTTCGCCGCTGCGCAGGTAGTTGCGCTTCTGGGCGTAGCGCAGCAGCGCTTCCTCGAGCTTGCGCCGGCCGCGGTAGAGGCGGCTCATCACCGTGCCGGTCGGAATGTCGAGGATCGACGCGGTTTCTTTGTAGCTGAAGCCCTCGAGATCGACCAGCAGGATGACCATGCGGTAGTCCTCGGGCAGCGCGTCGAGCGCCGCCTGGACGTCGGCGTCCATGACCTGCTCGAGGATCTCCTCCTCGGGATTCTTGATCTGCTGCGTGGCCTCGTCGCTCACCTGGCTCTCGAACGACGCTTCGATCTCGGCGAAATCGCTGCGCGGCGGCTGGTTCTGCCGCTTGCGATAGCCGTTGATGAAGGTGTTCTTCATGATCTTGTACAGCCACGCCTTCAGGTTGGTGCCCGGCTCGAAGCGCGCGTAGTACTTGTAAGCCTTGAGGTAGGTCTCCTGGACGAGATCCTCGGCGTCCTGCGGATTGCGGGTCAGCCGATAGCCCATGTGGTAAAGACCATCGAGAAACGGCAGCGTCGCCGCCTCGAAGTCCTCGGGCGACACCGTCGCCTCAGCGGGCGACACGGTCGCCTCAGCGGGTGACACCGTCGCCTCGGGGGACGACACGGTCGCTACGGATGCGGATTCGTCGTCTGCGGGCGTCGCGGACGATGCGCTGGGGCGGGCGTCCGCAACGCCGTCGTCGTCCGCGGGCGGGGCGGGCGAGGCGGGGAGCGGTGAGGCGATCGATGGGAGCAGCATGGTTCAGGTGGTCCTTAGGGTAGCACCGAAGCGCGGCGCGCGGCGCCGACGCGGATGGCACGGTTGCCGTCGGGCGGCGGTATGGGGTTGAATACCGACGCGGGCTGGTACACAATACGCGCCAACACGACAGGACGTTCACATGGATCGTTTGTTCGCTCGATGTCCTGTCTCAGCTCTCTACAGCGCCGTTTGATGCCGCAACGTTCCACGCCAGCGCAGGAGCAACCCCAACCCGACGCCTCCGGCCCGATCGCCGCGAGCGGCGGGGCGCGCTCGAATCCAACCGATTCGGCGCGATCGTCGGGCGGCCTGCGCGCCGCCGGTCTGGGCTTCGAATTCGCATCCGCGATCGCTGGCTTCGCCCTGATCGGTTTTTGGATCGATCGTCACTACGGCACCTACCCGACCGCGCTGCTGATCTGCCTGGTACTGGGCATCGTCGGCGGCCTCTACAACCTGATTCGCGCCGCGCGCGCCGCCATTGCCGCGCCGCCTGCATCGCCCGCCGCCACGATCTCGACGTCCCGCGATCCCCGTTCGACGTCCCACGAATCATCCACGCACGACGCCCCGTCCGCCGACTGACGGCGACCGGGATCCGATCGATCGCCCCCACGGCGACACCCTTCCATCGCCGACGACGCCCCGCCCATCGCCCCGATGTCCGCTGCTGCCCATTCCGCCACCGCCGTCCACGCCGTGACCGCCCTGCCCGCCGCGTTCCGCACGTTCCTGCTGCGCTCGCTGACGCTCGCGGTCGGCGTGGCGCTGCTCGCCGCCGTGCCGATGCAGCGCCTCGGCAACGACGCCCTGCGCGCGCTCGCCGCCGCGGCCGTGCTGGCGTGGCTGGCATCGCTGGTCGGCGCGGTGCCGGTGCTCCTCGCCCGCGGTCGGCGCATGCCCGAGGCGTTCCCGAACGCCATGGGCTCGATCGTGCTCCGCCTGGCGGCGCTGCTGACGTTCGCCGTCGCCGCCGCCTTCAGCGGCTGGTTCCCGGCGGCGCCGCTCCTGCTTTCGATGGTCGGCATTCACGCTGCCCTGCTCGTTGTCGACACGCTCTTCACCCATCGCATGCTGCGACCCCTCGATCCCGCTTCCCCGACTTCCGCGGAGGACCGATGACCATCGCCGCGCGCCTGCTCGACCTGGCGTTCGTGGCCGGAGGCAACCCCCTCAGCCACGTACTTCCGCATCCGATCTATCAGGAAGAGGCCGATCTCGGCTTCTTCACCCAAGAGGGCGTGATCACCGTCCTCAGCGACCAGATCCTCACCATGATCGTCGGCGGCCTGCTGCTGATGCTGGTGTTCGCCCCGCTGGTGCGCAAGCGCCGCGGCGACGGCGAGGTCGACGGCCTGGTGCCGACCGGCTTTTCCAACGCGATCGAGGCGATCTGCCACTATCTGCGCGAAGAGGTCGCCCGGCCCGCCATGGGGCCCTACACCGATCGCTTCATCAAGTACATCTGGACGGCCTTCTTTTTCATCCTGACGATGAATCTGCTCGGCCTGATCCCGGTGTCGTCGGTGGGCAAGCTCTTCGGCGTCTACATCGGCGGCACGCCGACCACCAACATCTGGATCACCGGCACGCTCGCCTTCATCACCTTCGGCATGATGGTGATCAACGGCCTGCGTCTCGGCGGCAAGGCGTATCTGGCGCACTTCTCGCCCGGACCGCTGTGGATGGCGCCGATCATGATCCCGGTCGAGATCATCGGCACGATCGCCAAAGCGTGCGCGCTGGCGCTGCGTCTCTTCGCCGCGATGAGCGCCGGCCACATCCTGATGACCGTGCTCGTCTCGCTCATCCTGATGGCGGGCCAGGGGCTCGGCGCGGTCGGTGGCTTCGGCATCGGCGCGGTCGTCGTCGCTGGCAGCGTGGCGATCACCATGGTCGAAATCTTCGTGGCCTTCCTGCAGGCCTTCATCTTCACCTATCTCTCGGCGCTGTTCATCGGCCAGTCGGTCAACCTGCATCACGACCACTGAGCTCCGACGCCAGCGCCCCACCTGTTCACTTCACAAACCCTGAGATCCCTGCGCCGTGCGCGGCGCGGATCTTCCGAAACGCTCGAACGAGAAACTTGAGGAGTACGAGAGCCATGAACAAGAAGTTCGCGAAATGGTCCCTGCTGATGATCGCGGCCGGTCTGATTCTGCTGTTCGCCCCGGCGGTCTTCGCCCAGGACGGCGGTGAGGGGATCGGCGAACTCGGCAAGCTCGGCGGCCCGATCGGCGCCGGCCTGGTCGTGATCGGCGGTGGCATGGGCATCGGCCGCATCGGCGGCAGCGCGGTCGAGTCGATGGCGCGTCAGCCGGAGATGGCCGGTCAGATCTCGACCGCCATGCTGATCACCGCGGCCATGGTCGAGGTCGGTCTGCTCTTCGGCGTCGTCGTCGGCCTGCTCGCCGTCCTCTGATCGGCTTCCGCCGCTCATCCCCTGAACCGCATCTGCGCCGCCGGTCCGCCGGCGGCGTGTGCGGCAGCCATCATCTGGAGATAGCCATGAACAGAGGCATGTCGAATGCCCGGCGCATCGGCCTCGTCGCCGTCGCCCTGGCGTCGTTCGCCGTCGCCGACGCGGCTTGGGCCGCGGGCGAAGGCGGCAACAACATCTTCGCTGGCGATATCGGCAACGTCTTCTGGACGGTGCTGATCTTCAGTCTCGTGCTGTTCGTCCTCGGCAAGTTCGCCTGGGGGCCGCTGCTCGAGACCCTGCAGAAGCGCGAGGACTTCATCCACGACGCGCTGGCGCAGGCCAAGCGCGATCGCGACGAAGCCGCGGCTGCGCTCGCCAACTACGAGACCAAGATCCAGGAAGCGCGCGCCGAGGCCACGGCGATCGTCGAGGAGGGCCGTCGCGACGCCGACGCGCTCAAGGCGAAGATCGAGCAGCTGGCCAACGACGAAGCGGCCAAGATCAAGGCCCGTGCGGAGCGCGAGGTCGGTCTGGCCCGCGACGGCGCGGTCAAGGAGCTCTACGCGCTCAGCGGCACGTTGGCGACCGAGCTCGCCGGCCGCATCATCGAGAAGGAGCTCGATCCGAAGGATCACACGCGCCTGATCGAAGACGCGCTGCGTGAGATCGACCAGACCGGAACGGGCAGCGCCCCCAACTGAGGTTCCCCGATGGCGAGCTTCAACCAAGACGACGCGGCGATCGCCGGCGTGTACGCGCAGTCGCTTTTCGACCTCGCGCAGGCCGAAGGGCGCGCCGACGACGTGCATCTGGAACTGCAGCAGTTCGCGAAGCTGCTCGACGACCACGCCGATTTCGCGCGCGTGGTCGAGAGCCCGCTGGTCGATCTCGACGCGCGCAAGGCGCTGCTCGAGAAGGCGCTGCGCGGCAACGCCGACGATCTCGTCGTCAACACCCTGCAGGTGCTCAACCGCAAGGGACGTCTGCCGCTGGTGCGTGCCGTGGTCGCCGAGTTCTCGGCGATCTACAAGCGCACCCATGGCATCGTCGACGTGGTCGTGCGCACCGCGATCCCGCTCAGCGCCGCACTGCGCAAGCGCATCGAAGCCGTCGCCGCCCGCATCACGGGCGGCACCCCGTCGCTGACCGAAGAGGTCGATCCGTCGCTGCTCGGCGGCATCGTTCTCCTGGTCGGCGATCGCAAATACGACGCCAGCCTCGCCAAGGATCTGCACGAGGTGCGCCAGCGCCTCGCCGTCCGCAGCAGCCGGGCGGCGACCGCGTCGATCACCGCCTGACCGAGAAGAGGGACGGTTCATGAGTTTCAAAGTCGATGAAATCTCGTCGGTCATCGCCGACGAGATCAAGGAATACCAGAGCGAGATCGACGTCGCCGAGGTGGGCAAGGTGCTCGAGGTCGGCGACGGTATCGCCCAGGTCTACGGCCTGCGCAACGCCCTCGCCGGCGAGCTGGTGACGTTCGCCAACGGCCAGTCCGGCCAGGTGCTCAACCTGGAAGAGAACTCGGTCGGTGTCGTCATCTTGGGCGACTATCTCGAGATTCGCGAGGGCGACGAGGTGCGTCGCACCGGCGAGCTGCTCAGCGTGCCGGTCGGCGAGGCGCTGGTCGGTCGCGTGGTCGATCCGCTCGGCCGCCCGGTCGACGGTCTCGGCCCGATCGAGTCGAACGACCGCCGTCCGCTCGAGTTCAAAGCGCCCGGCATCGCCGAGCGCCAGCCGGTCAACGAGCCGATGATGACCGGCATCAAGGCGATCGACAGCATGATTCCGATCGGCCGCGGCCAGCGCGAGCTGATCATCGGCGATCGCAAGACCGGCAAGACCGCGATCGCGCTCGACGCCATCCTGAACCAGAAGGGCGCGGGCGTGATCTGCGTCTACGTCGCGATCGGCCAGAAGGAGTCGACCGTCGTCCAAGTGGCGGAGAAGCTGCGCGAGCACGGCGCGATGGACTACACCATCGTCGTCCAGGCCGGCTCGTCGGCGCCGTCGCCGCTGCAGTACATCGCGCCGTATGCCGGCGCGGCCATGGCCGAGTACTTCATGTACAGCCAGGGCAAGCCGACGCTGGTGGTCTACGACGATCTGTCGAAGCAGGCTCAGGCCTACCGCCAGCTTTCGCTGCTGCTGCGCCGTCCGCCGGGCCGCGAGGCCTACCCGGGCGACGTCTTCTACCTGCATTCGCGTCTGCTCGAGCGCGCGGTCAAGCTGCGCGACGAGTACGGCGTCGTGCCGAAGGACACGCCCGAGGACGCCACCGACCGCTCGATCGTGCGCAAGCATCCCGACGGTCTCCAGGCCGACGGGGCCCATCGTCCGGACGACGAGGCCGGCCTCTACCACCGCGGCGAGGGCCACGAGCGCGCCGAGGCGTGGCTCGAGAGCCTGAAGGACAAAGACAAGTACCGCGTCCACTACTTCCCGGACAGCGGCGGCTCGATGACCGCGCTGCCGATCATCGAGACGCTCGAAGGTGAGGTTTCGGCCTACATCCCGACCAACGTGATCTCGATCACCGACGGCCAGATCTACCTCGAGCCCGATCTCTTCTTCGCCGGCGTGCGTCCGGCCGTCAACGTCGGCATCAGCGTGTCGCGCGTCGGCGGCAGCGCGCAGCGCAAGGGCATGAAGAAGATCGCCGGCTCGCTGCGCCTCGATCTCGCGGCCTTCCGCGCGCTCGAAGCGTTCGCCCAGCTGGGCACCGAGCTCGATCCGGCCACGCAGCGTCAGCTCGATCGCGGTAAGCGCATGGTCGAGCTGCTCAAGCAGGGCCAGTACGCGCCGTTCCCCTACGCCCAGCAGGTGATCAGCATCTTCGCCGGCACCCAGGGCCTGCTCGACGACATCGAGCCGGGCGACGTCCAGGCGTTCGAGGCGGCGCTGCTGCGCCACGTCGAGCAGGAGTTCCCGGAGTACATCAGCGAGCTGGACGACACCGGCGTCCTGACCGACGACCTGCGCGGCCAGCTCACCGAGACCATCCAGAACTTCAAGCCGAACTGGAACGCGGCCTAAGGCGATGGCGAATCGCAGGGTTCTGGTCAAGCGACGCAAGTCGGTTGGCAACATCCGCAAGATCACGCGCACGATGCAGCTGATCGCGACGGCGCGGTTTCAGGCCGCCCTGAACCGCGCGGTCGAGACCCGGCCGTACAGCGACAAGCTCGCCGAGCTGGTCGCCGATCTCTCTCGCGCGGCCGGCGCCGATCATCCGCTCATGCAAGTGGCCAATCCGTCGGCGCCCGAGGCGCTGGTGGTGATCACCAGCAACCGCGGTCTGTGCGGCGGCTACAACGCCAACGTGCTGCGTACGTCGATCGAGCATCTCGACGGGCTCGAGGGCGACGCGCGCGTGACCATGGTCGGTAAGAAGGGTGCGGGCTACTACCGCTATCTCGGTCGCACGACCGAGGCGACGGTCGACGACATCGACGATCGGCCGCGCTTCGAGCAGGTCGAGCCGCTCGCCAACGGCCTGATCAACGCCTTCGTCGACGGCGAAGTGAGCGCGGTCAAGGTGGTCTCGATGCGCTTCTACTCGACCAGCCGCCAGCAGCCGGAAGTCACCCAGCTGCTGCCGCTTCAGCGTCCGGCCGAGGCCGACGACGCGGACGAAGACGGCGCGGCCGGGAGCGGCGCGTCGGCGGTCGAGTACGAATTTCGTCCCGATCCGCAGGCGCTGCTCGACGACCTGCTGCCCGCGTCCGTGCGGACGCGGCTCTTCCAATGCTTCACCGACGCGGCGGTTTCCGAGCAGGTGGCCCGCATGATTGCCATGAAGGCCGCCACCGACGCCGCCGGC
>JBCCOR010000057.1:0-12541 GCA_039025295.1 Acidobacteriota bacterium | reverse complement strand
CTGCGGCGGACGCTCGGGATGCCGGACGAGGCGCGGCGGCTGGCGCGCGGCGGTCATCTGAGCCTCGATCTGCAGCTCGCCCACGAGGCGCTCGACGACGTCCGGCTGCCTCAAGCGCAGCCGCTTCTTGCCGCGCTGGTCGACGATGATGCGAAGCTCGACGACGACGACCGCTTTCATCTGCTGCAGCTGCTCAAGCACGAGACGCTGCGGAAAGGGTGGTCGGATGCGCGGCTCGACGACGTTGCGGACGGCGAGGCACAGCGCACGGGGCGCGAGGTGGTGCGCGCGCTGGACGATGGGTCGCAAGAGCGCGTGGCGAAGATGGCGCGCGAGCTGCTCGGCGTGCGCGACGTGCCGTCCGTGCGACGCGCGCCGGAGGGCGGCGACGAGCGCACGCATGCGAAAGATGGTTCGGTGCTGGTCTACGTGCCGAGCGGGCGCTACACGCTCGGCGGAACGGCGTACAGCGTCGAGAAGCCGATTCACACGGTGACGCTCGATAGCTATTGGATCGGCAAATATCCCGTGACCAACGCGCAATACCGGGCGTTCCTCGAGGCAACCGGCCACGCTGCGCCGGAGTTCTGGGAAGACGCGCAGCTCAACGGCGATCCGCAGCCGGTCGTGGGCGTGTCGTGGCACGACGCGCAGGCCTACTGCGCGTGGGCCGGGCTGCAGCTGGCGAGCGAAGCGCAGTGGGAGGCGGCGGCGCGGGGCGATGATCAGCGCGAATACCCGTGGGGGAACGACGCGCCGACGAAGGCGCTGGCGAACTTCGGTGAGACGGGCGTCGGTCGCACGACGCCCGTGGGCAGCTATCCGCAGGGTGCGGGGCCGTTTGGCACCCTCGATCAGGCGGGCAACGTGTGGGAGTGGTGCGCGGATGCGTGGTCCGATCATGCGTACCGCCATCGTGATCGCAAGAAGAATCCCGTGCATCAGGCAGGGGATGACGAAGCTGCTGTTCGGTTGGTGCGCGGGGGCGCCTGGGACGACTGGGCCGAGGACCTGCGCGCCGCCTACCGCAACGGGTACGTGGCCGACAACCGGCGCGACGACGTCGGTTTCCGTGTGTCTGGTTTCCTCCCCGAGCACGATTGATTGTTTTCTGTTTTATTTGTTTTTGATTGCACGCTGGCGAATGATCGTTTTTCTGTGCGCGGCACTTTCGAAGCAGGTGTCAACATTTTCGCCGGAGGCAAAAAATTTTGTGACAACTTGTCACTTTACGTAAACAAAACGACAAAAAGCTGAGGGCTTGATACGTTCTCTGCACGATGCGTCTCTCTATTGCAGAAACCGCAATCCTGCTGGGCAAGACCGATCGGCAGGTCCGCTACGCCATCCGCAGCGGCGCGCTGCCAGCCGAGCGCGTGGGCGGGCGCTGGTTCGTCAAGCAGGACGATCTACCGATCAGCGACGGCATGCAGATTGCCCGGCAGGCGAAAGCACGCCGCGCCGGAAAGGCAGCGGTGCGGCGAACCGACGGCGATGCGCCGATCGCTGGCGCTGCTGAGAAAGGCACGTACAGCGTGCGCATGCTGGACGCCTACGAGCAGGGCGCGCCGCTCTATCGCGAGATGACGGTGGCGCTCGGCCGAGATCACGCGGCGGTCGGTCATCTGCGCACGGCGCTCTACGCCCTCGCCGCGGGCTGCCACGCCTACGACGCGGCCGACAAAGCGGCACGCTACCGCGAGGCGCGCACCGAAGGCAGCCACGCCGTGATGAGCCTGCTGCTCGACGAAGCCGACGGGGATGCGTGGGTCGAGCAGCTGGAAGGGCGGTTCTTGCCGCGCCTGGGCGGCTTGATCCGGCGTGCCGAGCGTCGCGCCCGTCGGCGGGACGACGCATGACCGGCCCGCAGCGCATCGAGCCGCCGGCGCCGGTGTTCACCCAAAGCTACGATCTCTACGCCTGGCTGCTCGATCGCCTCGCCGACGCGCCGTCGGCGCGCACGGCGCCCGCGCTCGAGCATGCGCAACATCTGCTCGACGCCGTCACGCTCGCGCTGCGCGGCTCGGCCATCGACCGACGCCTCGACGAGGCGCAGCAGGCGATTGTGCTCCTGGGCGTGCATCTGCGCGTGCTCAACGACGCCGAGGTGCTCTGCGATCGTCAGGCGCTGCACGCGCACGGGCTGCTGCGCAGCATCGGGCGGCAGGTAGGCGGATGGCAGCGCCAGCGCCGCCGGCGCGCGTGACGCCGATGCGATACGCTGATTCTGGTGCGCGCCGAGCTGCTGATCGGTTGGTGCGCGGGGGCGCCTGGAACAACAGGGCCGAGAACCTGCGCGCCGCCTACCGCAACAGGAACGAGGCCGACAACCGGAACGACAACGTCGGTTTCCGTGTGTCTGGTTTCCTCCCCGAACACGCTTGCGCCATTTTCTGACCCAACGCCACGAGGCGACGCTGACGACACACGCAATCGTGCAGGCGCGCACCGGGACAGGCCAGCCGCGGCTTCGCGCCGTGTGCTGCAGTCGTCCGAACCGGCACAGCCCGGCCGTTCTCGTAGCCCGCTCAGCGGGTGAGCGTCCGGCCGGGCATTTTCGATTCACCGCAGCGCGCTGAACCTGGCATGCGGCGCATCGCCACGTCGTTCGACGCTGTTGCCTCGCCCGAGGCGCTGCTGCGCGCCTGGCGGGCCTACGCGTCGGGCAAGCGGCGCCGCCCGGCAGTCGCGCGTTTCGCCGTCGACGCCGAGCGACGCGTGCTCGATCTGGCCGACGCGCTCGCCACCGACCGATACCGACCTGCGTCGCCGCGCCTTCTGCCCATTCGCGATCCCAAACCACGCCTGATCGCGGTGGCGCCGGTCGGCGATCGGGTGGTGCAGCGCGCGCTCTACGACGCGCTGGCGCCCGCTTTTCACCGCAGCCTGACCGACGATACGTTCGCCTGCCTGCCGGGGCGCGGCAGCCATCGGGCGCTGCTGCGCTTTCTCGACGGCATGCGGCGGCACGATCACGTGTTGCATCTCGACATCGCGCGCTACTTCGCCAGCATCGACCACGCCGTGCTGCGCGACGTGCTGACCGCGCGTCTGCGCGATGCGCGCATCGTGCGCCTGATCGATCGTCATCTCGAGGCGGCCGATGCGTTTCATCGGCGAGCCGAGGTGCGTGCGCTTCAGGATGCGCCGCCGGCGCCGGGGCGACCCTGCGGTCTGCCGATCGGCCATCTGACTAGCCAGTGGTGGGCCAACGTCTACCTGTCGGACTTCGATCATCACGCCAAGCGGGTTCTGCGCGTGCCGCGCTACATCCGCTATATGGACGATCTCGTGCTCTTCGGCGACGAGCGCACCACCCTGCGCGGCTGGCGCCGAGAGGCGGCGGACTGGCTGGCCGCACATCGCCGATTGGCGCTCAATCCGCGCAAAGGGCATATCCGTTCGACCCGTCGCGCCCAGCCCTATCTCGGCTACCGCGTCACCCGCGGCGGCTTCGACCTCGGTCCGAAGGCGGCGCGCCGGTTCGCCAAGCGCCTGCCGGCGCTTCTCGCGGGCGATGTTGAGACGCTCGAGCGGGTGCTCGAAGCGTGGTTTGCCACGACAATGTTCTGACGATGTCGTTTCGTTGACAAATTGTCGCGTTCTGTCAACGAATTGACAGTTAACTGTCGGCAAATTTTCTTCAGATTGTCATCTGGATGACGGATGAGATCGCCGAATAGATGATCTCAATGGATCACAGCGCCCGTTGATGCATCACTTGTCACCAAGCCACAAGGGCATGGCTGACAATCGTTAACAAAAAACAATCAAACGTGCTCGGGGAGGAAACCAGACACACGGAAACCGACGTGGACGTGCCGGTCGACGGCCTCGACCCGGAAGCGGTAGGCGGCGCGCAGGAGCTCGGCCCTGCCGTTCCAGGCGCCCCCGCGCACCAACCGAACAGCAGAATCGCCTTCGGTGTGCAGCGGGTTTTTCGTGCCATCGCGGTTGCTGTAGG
The DNA here is from genome assembly GCA_039025295.1 of Acidobacteriota bacterium. Classification (GTDB taxonomy): domain Bacteria; phylum Acidobacteriota; class Thermoanaerobaculia; order Multivoradales; family J023; genus JBCCOR01. Next base: position 8,577 of record JBCCOR010000057.1, on the reverse strand, counting down.
CGTCGCTCGACCAGACGTCCGCGCACCACTCCCACACGTTGCCCGCCTGGTCGAGCGTGCCGAATGGCCCGGCACCGAGCGGGTAGCTGCCGACCGGCGTCGGGCGCTCCACGATGTCGTCGAAGTTGGCGTGCTGCTCGCTTGGCTGGGCGCTGCCCCACGGGTAGACGCGCTGATCTTTGCCGCGCGCCGCGGCTTCCCACTGCGCCTCGCTGGGCAGGCGCAGGCCGGCCCAGGCGCAGTAGGCGCGCGCGTCGTGCCACGACACGCCGACGACGGGCTGCTGATCGGCGTTGTATTTCGTGCTGTCCCAGTACTCCGGCTCGCGGTGCCCCGTCGCTTCGAGGAAGCGTCGATACTGCGCGTTGGTCACCGGGTATTTGCCGATGCGGTACGGGCTGAGCGTGACCGTGTGGACGGGTCGTGAATCGTCGTCGATGTAGTCGGCGCCGAGGTTGTAGCGTCCGCCCGGGACGTAGACCAGCACCGAGCCGTCCTTCTCGTTGATCCACTCCTCGCCCGGCTCGGGCTGGTGCGGTGCGCGCGCGGGCGGCGCGACGGGTGCGGCGGGCGCTGCGGTGCGCCCGGCAGGCGTCGATGGCGTTTGTGCCCTGTGACGCTGGATGGCACGGCCGATACCGCGTACGACACGCGTGTAGGCCTCGTCGGCGTGTGCCCAGGTCACGATCGGTTGGCCCTTGTCGGGCAGGGCCTGCAGCGCGGCGAACTCGGAATCTTCCCAGTAGCAGGGACGGACGATGATCGGCAGGACGATCGCTTTGCCCGCGGCTTCGCGCGCGAGCGCACGCTGCATCTCTTTGTCGTAGCAATACTCCGACGCGAGGAAGTCGGCGCTGATCAGCAGCAGGATGATGTGTGCCGCGTCGAGGTTCTCGGCGATGGCCCGATCCCACCGCTCGCCGGGTTCGATCCTCTGGTCCGACCAGGCGATCAGATCGTGGCGTCGGCGCAGCGGCGCGAGATGGGTCTCAAGCTGCTCGCGATGCGTGGTGTCTTTGTGGGAGTAGGAGATGAAGATGCGGAGGGACATGGCGAGGGTGATTCTACGTCGTTTCAGAGACGGTGTGCGCTCCATGGACTGAGTGGTTTGGCACGGGATCGCGCAGCTCGGTCACCTGGGTCACCTGGGTCACCTGGGCATGAATGCCCAGGCTATTCTTCCTACGGCCTGCCTTCGGCAGCCTATCGCCTCCCAGCCCAAGACGCATCGTCATGACGCGTCGCGTTCGACGGGCACGTGGCTCTTGATGTGCGGACGAGGTGATTGCGAAGGAATTTGCGCCAGATCACCCCGCGAACATGCGCAAGAAAATCGAAGGTGGTTCCGGTGCGGGGTGGGGGGAGGCTGCCGTGAGGCAGGCCGTCGGAAGAATAGCCCGGCGCTTCAGCGCCGGGTGACGAGAGCTGTATGGAGCCGAACGAAGGGATTTCGACCGCGAGGAATGAATACATGACGAGCCATCGCCAATTGCATTACCACCTGGTTTGGGCAACGCGCTTTCGTGAGCCGTGGATCACCCAGGATCGCGAAGGATTCATGTACGCCGTTCTCGGGCGCAAGGTCCAGGATTTGGGCGGATTCGTGCACGCTGTGAACGGCATGCCGGATCATGTTCATTTGGTCGCGGATATCCCACCGACGATCGCAGTTGCTCAATTTGTGGGCCAGGTCAAAGGAGCCAGCTCGCGTCGCTATCGCGAGCTCGTCGATGCGTTTCAATGGCAGGCCGGCTACAGCGCGTTTACCGTCTCGCCGCGTCAATTGCCGCACGCCATTGCCTACGTGACCCGGCAGAAACAGCATCATGCGAACAATACGGCGATTCGGCAGATCGAGCCTCCGCCTGATGCATCGCGGGATGAGGAAGATTCGTCTCGAGATGATTCAGCCCGGGAAGATTCGTCCCGAGATGATTCGTCCGATAAGGTTTCCCGGGGCTGAAGCCCCGGGCTATTCTTCCGACGGCCTGCCTCACGGCAGCCTACCCCCACCCCTCACCGGAACCGCCTTCGATTTCCCTGCGCGCGTTCGCAGGCACCTTTACGCAAGATTCCCGCAATCGCATCTCACCCTGCATCAAGAGCCAAAAACTCGCCGAATTTGACGAGCAATATCGATGCGTCTTGGGCTGGGCGGGGGTAGGCTGCCGAAGGCAGGCCGTCGGAAGAATAGCCTGGGCATTCATGCCCAGGCGACCGCAGGCCGAGCCCCTGCGCTGCCCGCCTCCGAGCCCCCGCCTTTCCTACCTCCGAGCCCCACGCCGCTCGCCTCCGAGCCTTTGCGCTACCCGCCTCCGAGCCCTGACGCCGCCCGCCTCCGATCCCCACGCAGCCGGCACGAGCCCTCGAACCGCCAACCTTCTCAGTCGATTGGGAATAGCCACGACCGCACGCCCGTTGCACCCACCAGATGACCACCGACGCCACCCCCGACCACGCCGCACCCCCCGAAACCGACTAGATCGCCCCCGTCGACCTCGCGACCGCCGATCTCGCCGCCGCCGACTACGCCGGCGAGCCGCCGTCGCCCAGCCTGCTGCGCCTCGCCCTGCCGTCGCTGGCGCTCGCCGGCGGACTCGGGGCCCTCGAAGCCCTGCGCGCGCGCTTCCAGCAGAGCAAGCTCTTCACGCCGACCCGGCATCCCGACGGCCTCTGGAACCCGCAGCTGCTCGGCCTGCCGGCGCGCGACGTCGACTTCACCAGCGAGGACGGCACGCGCCTGCACGGCTGGTGGATCCCGCACCGCGGCGCGACCGCGACGATCCTCTACTGTCACGGGCACTCGGGCAACATCGCCACCCGCGTGGGCCACGTCCGCGCGCTCTGGCGACTCGGCGTGCGGGTCTTCGTCTTCGACTACCGCGGCTACGGACGCAGCGAGGGCGCGCCGTCGGAGGACGGCGTCTTCGCCGACGCGCGCGCCGCCTGGGAAACGCTCCACGGCACGCTCGGCGTCAACCCCAAGCACACCGTCGCCCTCGGCCACTCGCTCGGCGGGGCGATCGCCGTCGATCTCGCCGTCCACCGGCCGCTCGCCGGCCTGATCGTGCAGAGCTCGTTCACCGACGTGCGCGGCATGGCCCGCCATCTCTTCCCGCGCCTGCCGATGCACCGCGTCACCCGCAACGGCTTTCGCAGCATCGACAAGGTGCCGAACCTGACGCTGCCCAAACTGATCGTGCACGGCAGCGCCGACGCCAAGGTGCCGTTCGCCATGGGACGCGAACTCTTCGCCGCCTCCGCCCATCCGAAGCGCTGGTACGCCGTGCCGGGCGCCGGACACGGCAATCCAGCCCTCGTCGGCGGACGGCGCTACCGGCGCGTGCTGCGCGCGTTCGCCGCGTCGGCGCTGGCGTCGGACGCGCGCTGGGCCGACGAGGTGACGTCGGTCGACGAGCGCGTGCCGTCGGTGGCCGGCGGCTTCGGCGATCCGTCGCGCGCAACCGCCGCGATCCGCCCGCTCGGCGGACGCACCTGCGTTTCGTAGGCGTCGCCGTCGCCCTCGAGCTCGCGCAGGACGTGCCCGAGCAGGCGCGCAAACGCACGACCGCTCTGCGGACGCCGCTGGACGTCGTGATGCAGCGCGTTGGTGAAGAACGACACCAGCGGCTTCGGACAGTCGGGCGCGCGCTCGCGAATGTCGGGCACGCGCTCGTTGCGGATCGCTTCGAGCACCTTGACCAGGTTTGGGCCGTGGAACAGGTTCTCGCCGGTCACCGCCTCGTAGAGCACCACGCCCAAACTCCACAGATCGAAGGTCGGATCGGGCTTGGCGCCGCGCAGCGCCTCGGGGGAGAGATAGGACAGCGTGCCGACGACCTGGCCGGTTTCGGTGGCCTCTTCCTCGGCCAGCCAGCCGAGCTGGCTGCCGCTGACCTGCTGGGTGACCGTGCTGCCCAGGCGCAGCACGCGGTCGCGGCGCAGGTCGGAGGCGATGCGCGCGATGCCGAAGTCGAGCAGCTTGGCCTCGCCGTCGCGCGTGTAGCCGATGTTGCTCGGCTTGATGTCGCGATGCAGGATGCCGACCGCGTGCACCGCGTCGAGCGCGCGCGCGACGTTCTGGCCGGTGCGGAGCAGATCGGGCAGATCGGGCAGGTCGCCGGCCAGCATGCGGTCGGCCAGGGTGCCACCCTCGAGCAGCTCGAGCACCAGCATCGGCGTGCCGCGCCAGGTCTCGAGGCCGTAGATCGCCGCCAGGCCCGGATGCGACACGCTCGCCGCCGTGCGCGCCTCGCGGTGCAGACGCACCGCCGCCTCCGGTGACACCCGCGGCAGGGTCTTGATCGCCGTCGGACGGCCGAGCGCGAGATCGGTCGCGCGGTAGACCACCGCCATGCCGCCGACGCCGATGCGCTTCTGGAAGCGGTAGCGCCGCAGCAGCACGTAGGGCACCGGCGCCGGATCGAGCGGCTGCTCGCACTCCGCGCAGCGGCGCATGTCGGGCGGATGCAGGCGGCCGCAGCTGGCGCACTCGCGCGCCTCGGTGTCCTGCTGCAGCAGCGCCTGGACGACGTCCGCCGGCAGCGAGGTCGACGAGGCCTGCAGATCGCCCGCGCCGTGGGTCTTGAGATGCAGCAGCTCGAGCGCCAGGCCCGCCGACGCGCAGATCGCGTCGAGCAGCTGGCGGTCGCCCTTGAGAAACGGCATCTGGCTCTTCTTCGCACCGAGCACGAGCAGACCGAGCAGGCCGCCGTCGGCGCTGTGCGCGGGCGCCAGCATCGCCGCCTTGGCGTCGACCAGCCAGTGGAGATCGTCGTCGGGCAGATCGCGCAGCGGACCGTCGTCGGCCTCGACGTCGATCACCAGCGGCCCGCGATGGCCGTGCAGCAGCGTTGCCAGCTTCGACGCCGGATCGAGCGGGCGGATCGTGCGCATCGGATCGACCAGCTGGCCGAGATCGGGATCGAGCGCCAAGAGACCCGTACGCTCGAGATGCAGCGCGTGGTCGACGCCCTGGACGATCATCTTGGCCAGGTCGCGCGGGCTGCGCGCGCTGCGGATCTGGTCGACCAGCTGGGTGAGCAGCAGGCGGGCGTTGTATTCGGCGCGGAAGAAGCGGCGGTCGACTGCGTTGAGCAGGCTCTGGCGGTAGCGCATCGCGACCACGCCGGCGATCGCCAGGGTCAGGATCACCATCCGCTCGTGGTCGAGAATCTGCGCCAGCGGCTCGTTGCGGTAGGTGTAGAGATCGAAGGCGAGCAGCAGGAAGGGCAGCAGCGTGATCACGGTCACCAGGCCGCGCGCCAGCGTGTGCTGCAGCACACGCCGCGGGATCGGCTCGACGCTGAGCGCGCGGTGGCGGTAGATGGCGACGATCATCAGCAGCGGCACCGCCAGGAGCAGCAGATGCTCGATCAGCAGGCGGGCGTGATGCAGCGCGGCGTGGCCGACGAACCAGCGGCCGTAGGCGGGTACGAAGGCGGCGAGGCTGAGGTCGATCAGCACCGGCAGGCCGCAGGCCACCAGCGCCAGCACGAAGGTCAGCGCGGGATGGCCGAGATGATGACGCGCGAACAGCACGCGCGCGCTCAGCACCGCGCAGCCGGCCGCGACCAGCAGCAGCAGCAGCGGGTCGTAGAGGGTCTCGAGATCGAGTCGCGGCGCCGGCGCCTGCGGCAGGGTCAGGGGCTGATCGGCCCACACCGCGAAATCGGCCATCAGGCGCCGGCCGGCGCGCGCCGCGAAGACCAGCACGCCCGCCACCAGCGCCGTCCACGTGCCGATGCGCAGCAGCCGATTGAGGTCGCGACCGACCGGCACGTTGGGAAACACCAGGGTGAACGACCACAGCGCGAACGCCAGGAAGGCGTTGAAGGGCAGCGTGACCAGCGTGTCGAGGCCGATCGGCAGCAGCCGATGGGCGAGATCGTCGGGGCAGAAGACGAGCGCGATGAACAGGAAGACGAGGCCCAGGCGACGCGCGGGGACGCTGCGGCGCCCCTGCGTCCACAGCAGCGCGCCGGCGGTGCCGTAGATCACCATCTGGAGGAGCACCAGCACGCCCAGCCAGGTCGGCGTGGTGGTGCCGAGCAAATGCGCCAGGGAGTCGCCGTTGGCCGCGACCGGCGCGGCGTCGACGCCGCCACTTGCAAGCCGCTGCGCCAGATCGACGACGCCGATCGCGAGCTGCAGCGCGATCAAGATCAGCAGCGCGCGCTGCGCGGTGCGGCTCAGGTCGGTGGGGCGCATGGGCGCAGACAAATGAAAAGGGCGGTCGGGCAACCCATGGCGGTAGAGGGTCGTTGACGCCCCGGCGTCGACGCGCATCGGCGCGAGCTCGGCTGCGGGGCGGACGCGCATCGCGATCCAGGGCGGGAGCGATGCGGTCCGATGCGTCGGTGTCGATGGACGACTGAGTCTAGCAGGCCGGGCACAGCGGCCGTTCGAGGTGCCGTCGGCGATGCGCCTGGGGTAGGATCGGCGCATGATTGGACTCGACCTGCGCGGCAAGCGCATTCTGGTGATGGGCGTCACCAATAGCCGCAGCCTCGGCTGGGCGATCGCTTCGCGCGCGCGCGAAGCCGGCGCCGAGTTGGCCTTCAGCTATCAGGGGGAACGTCTGCGCGGTGAGCTGGAGAAGCTCAACCGCGACCATCCCGACACCCCGCTCTACGAAGTCGACGTGCGCGAGCCGGCACAGCTCGACCATCTCTTCGACGATCTCGGCGGACGCTGGGGGACGGTCGACGGTCTGGTGCATGCGATTGCTTTCGCGCCGCGCCCGGCAATGGATGGCCGCTACGTCGATACGACCCGCGACGACTGGGTCACGGCGCTCGAGATTTCCGCCTACTCGCTGGTCGCCGTCGCGCAGCGCGCGCTGCCGCTGTTCGCGGAGAACGCCTCGCTGCTGACGCTCAGCTACTACGCTGCCGACAAAGTGGTGCCGAAATACAACGTGATGGGCGTGGCCAAGGCCGCGCTCGAGGCCAGCGTGCGCTACTTAGCCTACGACCTCGGCGCGCAGGGCGTGCGGGTCAACGCGATTTCGGCCGGACCGGTCAAGACCATCGCCGCGCGCAGCATTCCCGGCTTCATGGGCATGTACAAGAAGGCCGCGTCGATCGCGCCGCTCGGCCGCAACGTCACCCAGACCGACGTCGGCCATCTCGGCGTCTATCTGCTCTCCGCGCTCGCCGGCGGCATCACCGGCGAGACGATCTACGTCGACGCCGGCTTCCACGTCATGGGCATGGACCTCGGCGAGATCGGCTGATCGATCCCTCGCTGTTGCGCTGCTGCGCGCGTCCTGCATAAAGTCTGCGTTCCAACCCGCTCACCATCCATCACGAGGATTTCGATCGATGTTCGACGACGAAGAGGAAGATACCCGGACCTACAAAGTGGTGATCAACCACGAGGAGCAGTACTCCATCTGGTTCGCCGATCGCGAGAATCCGCTCGGCTGGAACGAGGTCGGCTTCTCGGGCACCAAGCAGGAATGCCTCGACTACATCGAAGAGGTGTGGACGGACATGCGTCCGCTCAGCCTGCGCAAGAAGATGGAAGAGATGGAGGCGCAGGCCGAGGGCTGAGGCCCCGGCCGGCGATCTCGGTCGGTCAGAAGCCGACGCGGCGCATCACGGCGCGCGGCAGCTGGCGGATGACCAGCATGACCCAGCGCCAGATCGCCGGCGCATAGATCTCCGGCGCGCCCCGCTCGAGGGCGCGCACCACCTGCGCGGCCACCGCCTCGGGCTCGCCGGCGAACGGCGGCGCGGGCAGGCCGGCGGTCATGCCTGTGCGCACGAAGCCGGGCTTGACGCAGAGCACCCGCAGGCCGTCGCCGTGATGGCGATGGTCGAGGGCTTCGAGATAGCGCGACAGACCCGCCTTGGCGGCGCCGTAGAGCGCCACCGGCTTGCGGCCGCGCTCGCCCGCCACCGAGCTGAACACGCACAGCGCGCTCCTGCCGCCATCTGCCTTGAGCAGATGGCGTTTGGCGTGCTCGCAGAACAGGATCGTGTTGGTGAAGTCGATCGTCAGTAGGCGACCGAGCCGATCGAGATCGGCCTCGAGCGCCTCCTGCGTGGCGAAGACGCCGGCGGTGACGACGACCGCGTCGATCGGGCCGTCGAAGAACGCCGCCGCCGCGTCGAGGGCCGGCGCGAAGGTCGTCGGATCGGCGAGATCGCAGCGGACGACGAGATGGTCCGCGATGATGCGCGCATCGTCGTCCAGACCGTCCATCGCTGCGTCGTCGGCGCGTGCGCTCGACGCATCGGCGTGCGGCGACGGCGCGCTGTCGGGCAGTGCGTCGAGCGCCGCCGCGCCGCCGGCGCGCACGGTGAGATCGGCGGCGGTGCGGGCGAGATCGTCGAGCGAGCGGCCGAGGAGCGCGAAGCGCGCGCCGTCGACGGCGAGATGACGCGCGAGCGCGCGCCCCATGCCCTTGGTGGCGCCGAGGAAGACGACGTTGCGCGGTCGGCGCGCGGCGGCGATTCCTGTGCGGCGCGAGGTGAGGAGCGCGAGCGCGGCGGCAAGGCCGACGGCGCCGGCGAGGACGGGTAGCGCTCCGGCGGAGCGGCCGGGTAGCGCTCCGCCGGAGCGGCCGGG
>JBCCOR010000056.1:0-12637 GCA_039025295.1 Acidobacteriota bacterium | reverse complement strand
GGTCGACGGCCGCGAGGTGCCGATCGAGTTCTTCACCGAGGTTCGCGGCGGCACCGCCGTGCCGGCGCCCGATGCGGCTGTGCGCGCCGACCGCTCGATCGTGCCGGCGCTCGCGCCCGGGGTGCCGGTCTCGACCAGCTATCTGGTGTTCCTCGACGAATACTTCGCCACCGCGCCGGAGCGCGACCGCATGCTGCGCAGCCTGATCGGCCAGCTGCCCAATCTCGGCACCGACGACCGCATGGCGGTGGTGGCCTACAACGGCCGCAGCGTCGACATGCTCAGCACGTGGTCGTCGTCGGTGCCGGCCCTGACGCGGACCCTCAACAGCGCCTTCGATCGTCCGGCCTACGGCCTGCAGCGCGACGCCGAGCGGCGCAGCTTCGACAGCTCGCTGCGCCTGCGCGACCGCGACGCGCTGGGTCAGGGCAACACCGGCGGCTTGCCGGTGGCCGACGCCCAGCTCGATATCGAAGAGATCGTCGAGGCCGAGCGCATCGGTGAGCAGGTGCGCCGCACGGTCGGCGCGGCCGCGGCTGCCCTGCGCGGCTTCGCCAACCCGCCCGGGCGCAAGGTGATGATGCTGTACGCCGGCTGCTGGCCCTACAACCCGGCGCAGTGGCTGGTCTCCGACACCAGCCGCGCGATCTACACGACCAGCGTGCTGCCCGGCGAGACGCTGTACCGTCCGCTGGTCGACACCGCCAACCGCCTCGGCTACACGCTCTACGCCGTCGACGCGGTCGGCCTGGCGACGCCTGCGGCCGACGCCGCCCTCGACGCGCCGCGCGACGTCGTCGCCGGCACGCCCTTCACCGATCGTGAACGCGCGTTCGAGCGCGAGCTGGAGGAGGAGAACGCGCTCAACCAGCTGGCGCGCGCCACTGGCGGTCGCGCGCTGCTCAACAGCGCCGCCGCCGACGCGTTCGCGCGCACGGTGGCCGACACCCGTTCCTACTACTGGCTGGGCTTCACGCCCGACTGGCGCGGCGACGACGAACGCTACGACGTGCGCGTGCGCTTGCGCGACGGCGTGCGCGGCAAGCTGCGCGCGCGTCGTTCCTACAGCGATCTGTCGCGCACGACCGAGGTCACGATGATGGTCGAGTCGGCGCTGCTCTTCGGCGACGCGCCCGGCGCCGAGGCGCTGCCCGCGCGCTTCGGCGAGGCGACGCGCGCGGGCTTCGGCAAGGTGACCGTGCCGCTGACCGTCGCCATTCCGGTGCACGCGCTGACCTTCCTGCCGCAGGACGCCGACACCTGGCTGGCCGAGGCCGAGCTGCGCATCGCCGTGCGCGACGAGGGCGGCGACACCGCCGACATTCCGGTCATCCCGATCAGCCTGCGCGGTCCGAAGCCGCCCGAGGGCGAGGGCTACAAGCCCTACGAGACCACCGTGCGCCTGCGCAAGCGCAAGCACGACGTCGTGATCTCGCTGTATGATCGCGCGTCCGGAAAGATTCTCACCAGCCGACTCGTGATCGATCCCGATGACGACCGCCGCTGATGCGCAGCGCCCACGTGCGCGCCCTGCGCGCAGCTGGCGCTGACGCGCGGGCGATCGATCGTCGCGCGCCTCCTCGCGTCGTGATCGCTTGAAGCCACAGCCGCCGACTCCAGCCCAACCCGAAGCATCCGTCGTATCCGCGCGTTGGCTCGGTGCGCTCAACGTCCTGCTGCTCGTCGGCGCGGCGTGCGGCGTGCTGCTCGCGGCCTACAGTGCCGTCCAGCTGCGAGCACGGCCGCTGGCATACGGTTGGCCATTTGTGCTCTACATCGCAGTGCCGCTGCTCATCACGATAGGGCTGATCGGGGTGCGCTTCTTGCCAGCGACCCTGCGCGCGCAGACCGCGCAGATCTTGATCGTTGTCGGTCTTTCATTCTGGTTCGCAGAACTCGTTGCGACGGTCATACCGGCAAGAAAAGAAAGCAGCCACATGCGCGCCGCGCGCTCGCTCGGCATCCCGTACGATTCGCGCTCGCCGCGCGAAATCGTGCGTGCTTCGCAAATGCGTGGGGATCGAATATGGCCGTCTATTTCGCCAGAACACTTCTTGCGTCATAATACTCGACTTCGAATTGGCGACACATCCATTCTTCCGCTGACTACAGGGCCCTCTCAACAGACTCTGGTTTATTGTAACGAAAATGGGCGCTATGTTTTTTATCGTTCCAATGCCTGGGGCTTTCGTGATCCCAACCCGCCCATGCTCAACTCTCCAGCTACTCTTGTTCTGCTCGGTGACTCTTTTGTTCAGGGAGCATGTGTCGATCGTGGTGAGACTTTTGCCGATCGCTTGCGTGCAATTTGGCCAAGAACCGCTAACCTCGGTGTAGGGGGGACCGGTCCCATCGCGCAGCTGGGTGTTTTGCAGGAGTATGGGGCGAGCCTACGCCCGTCTTATGTTGTTTGGTTCTTCAATGAAGGCGGTGATCTGGCCGAGATCGGACAAGAGCGGAGCGTAAACGTGTTACAGCGTTATCTGACTGAAGGCGCGCACCAAGCGCTGCGCGCTCGAACTGCGCGGACGGCTGTAGCCCTGGAGCGTTACATGGAACGTCGACTGCTTCTTCCGCAAGTCATGCGGCATCGTAAGACCTGGAAGCAGTGGCTTCTGCTCGATAGGCTCCGCAGCCGCATGCGCTGGTTTGCTGATCGCTCGGAGGTAATGTCGGTGGATCCGAATGCGATTCTTGGATTGATACAAGTGCTTGATCGAGGACGAGCGATTGCTGACGGATGGGGAGGGCGGCTGATCGTGGTATATTTGCCGATTTGGAGCCGATACGGCAGTCCAGGAGAAGCAATGGTCGAGCGTACTGCGATTCTACGCGCACTCGATGCAAACGATTTCGACGTAGTTGACATGCATAAGATTTTTCGCGCCCATTCGGATCCGCTCTCTCTGTTTCCGATGCGTGTCCCTGGTCACTACAATGCTGAAGGCTCCGCGCTCGTCGCCCAAACGGTGGCCTCGGGCATCTGCACAACGGTGGCAGACCGGAAATCCGACGAATCCCCCTCCGCCTTGCTGCAGGCCTGCGAAGCGTTCAGCCGTGCGCCTCTGACGCAATGATTGAATCTTCCAGTCGGCGCGTTTCTACACGCATTCTCGCCGCCTTCAACGTTCTGCTGCTCGTCGGTGCGGCATGCGCCGTGCTGCTCGCGGCCTACGGTGCGGCGCAGCTGCGGGCACGACCGCTCGACTACGGCGTTGCTTTCGTGCTTTATGCAGCCGCGCCGCTGCTGGTGGTGGCGGTGCTGATCGGCGTGCGCCTGCTGCCGGTCGCGGCCCGCATCAACGCCGTCCTGCTGCTGGTGAGCGTCGGTGTGATGCTCGGGCTCGCTGAGCTGGCGGTGACCCTGCTGCCGTCGCCGCGCCCTGAGACCACCCATCAGCGCATGGCGCGACAGCTCGGGCAGCCCTACGACGGACGCACGGTGCGCGAGGTGGTCGCCGACGCGCGGGCGCGCGGCGAGGACGTGTGGCCGTTCGTATCGCCTGGGCATTTCCTGGCGCGCGATCTGCGTCTCGACGTCGACGGTGCGCGCATTCTGCCGCTTTCCGCTGGGCTGCCCGGCCGCACCTTGGTGGACTGCAACGAGGGCGGTCGCTACACGATCTATCCCGCCAACGCCTGGGGCTTTCGCGGACCGCTATCGACGGCGGAGACGCCGGCGCAGCTCGTTCTGCTGGGCGATTCCTTCACCCAGGGCGCGTGCGTCGACGACGGTGAGACCCTGGCGGACCATCTGCGGATGACCTGGCCGCGCACGGTCAACCTGGGCGCCAGCGGCACCGGACCGCTGATGCAGCTCGGCATCCTGCAGGAATTCGCCGCGCGTCTGCGGCCTGCGCGCGTGCTTTGGTTCTTCTACGAAGGCAACGATCTGGCCAACGTGCAGTGGGAGTACGACGCGCCCATCGTGAACCGCTATCTGCGCGACGGCGCCCACCAGGCGCTGCTCGATCGCCGCACCGGCGTCGAAGCCGCGCTCGTCCAGCACATCGATGCCGCGCTCGCGCGCCCGGTCGCAGCGCGCAAGCGCAAGGCATGGCGGGACTGGCTGCTACTCGGCAGCCTGCGTGGGCGCCTGGGTTGGTTCAGCGATCGCTCGACCAAGCGGCCGCTCGACCGCACCGCGGTCGCCAAGCTGGTCGAGGTGTTCGATCGGGGACGCACCGTCGCCGCATCCTGGGGTGGGCAGGTGACGATCGTCTATCTGCCGTCGTGGGAGCGCTACGGTGCACCCAACCAGGCATTTGCCCCGCGGCGGGCGGTCCTGCGTGCGCTCCGTGCGCGCGGCTTCGACGTCGTCGACGTCCATCCGGTCTTCCGTGCCCACCACGATCCACTTTCGCTCTTCCCGATGCGCATCTACGGCCACTACAACGCCGACGGCTATGCGCGCGCGGCCGATGCCGTGCGCAGCGCGCTGCAGCGGGCGACGACCGCTGCAGATGATCGGGCTGCACCTGCGGGATGGAACGCCAAGAATCCGGGATAAGACGCGGGCTGCGGCGGACCAGATTATTCAGGTCTGAGAAAGATGGTCGTCAGGTTTGAGAAAAGATGGGCGAACTGCGTGAGAAGCGCGGCGGGGGACCGAAGCGCGGATCCGGTTGATTGGATGGAATATTCCTCTCTCAAAGAGAGAATTTGAATTTTGAGCGGTAAAAATCTCGAAGAAAAAGAAGGCAGGTCGGATCGCTGCAGTCCTGAAAGGGTTTATTGGCAAGACCTTTGCAGATCCTGAAATGTACACACTCGTGTCTCTTCTACTTCGTCTGTACAGGTTGCCCATGACTCCGCGCGCCGGAGTGCTCCTCGTGGACTCCGCCGTCGTCCCGCACGGCGCGGTCGATCCGCTCGGATGCGCGATGGTGGCGCACATGGACGGTCTGTGCACAACATCATGATTTGCATCTCCGATGCGCTCTCTCAGGAGAATCCCGACCGATGAGGAAGTATCTCGTACTTCTGCTCGCCCTGGCCCTTGCTGTTCCCGCTGTTGCGCAGCAGGCCGATCTCCCCAACGACAAATTCTTCAAAGCCCAGGGAGAAACGATTCCGGGGCAGTACATCGTGGTCTTCAAAGACGAGGTCCGCGCCGCTGACGTCGTCAATCAGGTTGCCCGCTTCCACCGCGGCAACGTCAAGCAGATCTTCACCTCGGTTCTCAACGGTGCCGTCGTGACCGGCATGACCGAGCGTGCAGCCGAGAACCTCGCCAAGCGCGACAGCGTCGCCTGGGTTGAGGAGGATGCGATCGTTCGCCTGAACGCCACCCAGAACGGTGCCACCTGGGGCCTCGATCGCGTCGACCAGCGCTCGGGTCTCAACAACACCTACGTCTACGACTACGACGGCACGGGCGTGCACGTCTACATCCTCGACACCGGCATTCGCGCCAGCCACAACGAGTTCTCGGGTCGCGTCGGCAACGGCTTCGACTCGGTCGACGGCGGCGCGCCGGACGACTGCGACGGCCACGGCACGCACGTTGCCGGTACCGCCGCGGGCACGGTCTACGGCGTGGCGAAGGGCGCCACCGTGCACGGCGTGCGCGTCCTCGACTGCAACGGTTCGGGCACGACTTCGGGCGTCATCCAGGGCGTCGACTGGGTGCGCAACAACCACATCGATCCGGCGGTCGCCAACATGAGCCTCGGCGGCGGCGTCTCGACCTCGCTCGACAACGCGGTCAACAACGCGGTCAACGCCGGCGTCTTCTTCGCCGTCGCGGCGGGCAACAACAACGCGAACGCCTGCAACTTCTCGCCGGCGCGCGCGGCCAACGCCACCACGGTCGGCTCGACCACCTCGAGCGACAACCGTTCGTCGTTCTCGAACTTCGGTACGTGCGTCGACATCTGGGCGCCGGGCAGCAGCATCACCTCGGCCTGGTACACGGGCAACAACGCCACCAACACGATCAGCGGCACCTCGATGGCGTCGCCGCACGTCGCGGGCGCGGCTGCTCTCGTTCTCGACGAGAACCCGAGCCTGAGCCCCGCCCAGGTCGAGCAGGTTCTGCTCGATCGCGCCACCTGCGGTGCCATCTCGGGCATCCAGAGCGGTTCGCCGACCGAGTTCCTCTACACCCGCAGCGGCACCGACCCGAACTGCGGTGGCGGCCCGCCGCCGCCGCCGCCGCCGGGTGGCTGCACGGGCAACAACGTCTACACCGGCAGCCTCAACAACGGCCAGTCGACCAACCACGGTCAGGGCACGAAGTCGGGCAACATGACCGGTAACCTGGTCTGCAGCGGCGCCGACTTCGATCTCTACCTGCAGCGCGAGAGCTGCTCGTGGTGGAGCTGCAGCTTCAGCAACGTCGCCAGCTCGGAGAGCGCGGCCTGCAACGAGACGATCAACTACAACGGCTCGAGCGGCACCTACCGCTGGCGCGTGACGAGCTACAGCGGCAGCACGTCGTACACGCTCTGCACCAACAAGTGATCCGCTGCTGCATGTGAAGGCGCCTCGCGCGCCGTCTTCGAGCCCGCTGCGCGACCGCGCAGCGGGCTTTTGTGATTCAGCGTTCCTACCGTTTGGTATGATTTCCGACACAGAAAACCGCTTTGAGCCTGCCCGGAGGACCCCGAACCGATGACCCGAGCTTCGCATCGTCTCGCTCGCGCAGCGCGCACCTGCGCGCTGCTCGGCGCAGCCGCCCTCGTGGCTGCGACCGCAGTCGTACACGCCGACGGCGGCGTCACCTTCCGCGACATCGCGGCCGGTGACGAGGCCGGCATCACCTATCGTCGCGCGCCGTCGGCGTCGAACGCCGAGTTCGACGCCATCAAGAACGATCCGCCCTACGACGAGACCAAGCGGCTGGCAACGCCGATGAAGGCGCGCGGTGCGCCGGGCGTGGCGGTGCTCGACTACGACGGCGACGGCGATCTCGATCTCTACGTCACCAACGGGCCCGGCGCGTCGAACGCGCTCTACAGCAGCCGCCTGCGCGAGGACGGCGCGCTGACCTTCGTCGACGTGGCGCAGCTCGCGGGCGTGGCGGCCGTCGATCACGACAGCACCGGCGTGTGCTACGCCGACATCGACAACGACGGCGACGCCGATCTGCTGGTGCTGTCGCACAACGCCACCCATCGTCTGTTCGAGAACCGCGGCGATGGCACCTTCGCCGACATCTCGATGGCCGCGGGCCTGACGGCGCAGCCGGTGCGCTCGGCGGCGAGCTGCTCGTTCGGCGACGTCGACAACGACGGCCTGCTCGACGTTGCGATCGCCAACACCTTCGACACCTGGGACAACTTCGACGGCATCTTCCCGGACGATCCGTTCGACCGCAACCAGCACAACGTGCTGCTGCGCAACGCCGGCGACAACCGCTTCGTCGACATCAGCGCGACGTCGGGCATCGAGGTGCACGCCGGCTTTCCCGACGGTCGTGAGAACGACGCCGGTCTGACCTGGGCGATCGCGCTGGTCGACTACGATCTCGACGGCGACGTCGATCTGTTCACCGCCGACGACCAGGGCGGCATTCCGCTGGCGGTCAACGGCGGGCTCGACCGCGGGCTGCTGCACGTGTTCGAGAACGACGGCACGGGCCGGTTCGTCGATCGCGCCGCCGAGCTCGGCACCAACCGCGCAGGTTCGTGGATGGGCCTGTCGTTCGGTGACTACAACTGCGACGAGCGGCTCGACTTCTTCGGCACCAATTTCGGCGACTACCAGCCCGCCGGCACGCCCATTCCGGGCGATCAGCCGTCGCGCTGGCTGCTCGCCCGCTCCGACGGCAGCTTCAACGATCCCGGCGTGGGCACGCTGCAGACGACGCCCTTTGGCTGGGGCACATCGACCGTCGACTACGACAACGACGCGGATCTCGACATCGTCTACCACGGCGGGCACGACGTCGGCCCGGGCATCGACCTCAGCAACAGCGGCGTGATTCTGCAGAACCAGGGCTGTTCGGCGTCGTTCACGCCCGACTTCGACGCGCTCGCCGGTTCGACCGACCACGTGCGCCGCGTGGTACACGGCATGGCCGCGGGCGATCTCGACGAGGACGGCTTCGTCGACATCGTGTCGGTGTCGAATCTCAACGTGCCCGAGGCGATCGCGCTGTCGCCGTACACGCCGCTCGACTCGCCCTTCGATGCGGTTGCGCGCTTCATTTCCACGTTCGACCTGGATCCGGTGTCGGAGCAGCCGGCGTGGAACGGCAACGTCTACGACAACGGCACGCTTTCGGTCGAGATCAACAGCGGTGGCAACGGCAACGGCAGCATCGCGATCGACGTTGTGGGCTCGATCGGCCTGACCGGCCGCGCCGGCGTTAACCGCGACGGCGTGGGCGCCGTGGTGCGGGTCTGGCCGATCCGCGGTGAGTCGAGCACGCTGCCGGCGCTGGGCGGTGCGAGCTACGCCTCACAGGACAGCCCGTGGCTGCACTTCGGCCTCGGCACCGAGACCCGTGCGATCGTCGACGTGCTGTGGCCGGGCGGCGTGCGCAATCGCCTCTACAACGTCAACGCGGGCGAGCGCATCGTCTTTCCCGAGATTCCGTGCAGCTACGACGACGACAGCGTGACGTTCCGCAGCTATCTGCAGTGCGTCGTCAACAGCCTGTCGGATCTGGTCGAGGCCGGCGTGCTCACCGAGTACCAGCGCACGCGCTTCCTGATGAGCGCGATGCGCGCCCAGCGCGGCGATCGCGGTCTGGCCTGCACGATCGCCGGCGTGATGGAGTTCGAATTCGCCGAGGAATTCTGACGGCCGCCGGCGGACCTCGGTCGCGCCGACGCACAAAGACCGCTCCGGCGCGTACGCCGCGGGCGGTCTTTGTGCTGCTGCGAACAACCGAGCGCCCGCCCTGGCGAAGCGTGATCAGGCCGCGGCTTCGACCTGGTGCATGTGGACGTCCTGCTGCGGATACGGAATCGAGATGCCCTCGGCGTCGAAGGTCATCTTGACGCGCTCGGTGAGGTCGAAGTTCACATCCCAATAGTCTTCGACCTTGACCCACGGGCGCACGACGAAGTTGACGCTGCTGTCGGCCAGCTCGCTGACGGCGATCTGCGGCGCGGGATCGGCGAGAATGCGGTCGTCTTCCTGCACGAGACGCTCGAGAATCGCCTTGGCCTGCCGGATGTCGTCGTCGTAGCCGATGCCGAACACCATGTCGATCCGCCGCGTGCCCTCGGCCGAGTAGTTGATGATCACGCCGCCGGTGACGCTGCCGTTGGGCACGATGATGATCTTGTTGTCGGGGGTGCGGAGGGTGGTGGCGAAAACCTGAATGCTCTCGACCGTGCCGGTCATGCCACCCACCTCGACGAAGTCGTCGACCTTGATCGGCCGCAGCGCGATCAGCATGACGCCGGAGGCGAAGTTGCCGAGCGAGCCCTGCAGCGCGAGGCCGATCGCCAAACCGGCGGCGGCGATGATGGCGGCGAACGAGGTGGTGTCGACGCCGAGTTTGCCGAGCGCGGCGACGATCACGAAGGCCATCAGCAGCATGTAGCCGAGGTTGGCGAGGAAGGTGGTCAGGGTCTCGTCGAGATCGACCCGACGCATCGTCCCGCGCAGCACGCTGACGATGATTTTGGCGGCGATCCAGCCGCCGACGAGGATCAGCACCGCCGCGGCGACGCGGGGTGCGTAGGAGATCAGCAGTTCTTGGGTACGTTCAAGCCATTCATTCATGGGTGGTTTTCCTCCGTTCGGATGGTGAAGTGATTGCGAAGGTGTCGCTGCGCGCCGTGTCACGCAGGCTGCGCAGGAGTACGACCGGGTCCATCGGATGATCGAGTTCGTGGCCGGCGTCGCGGGCGCGGGGATCGTCCGGCACGCCGTCGTCGTTGCGGGCGTCGGGTTGCGCGCGCAGTGTATCCGAGCGCGGCGCGGTCAGCCGCAGCGCGTTGCCCTCCGGATCGCGGTAGTCGAGGATCCAGGCGTCGGGGCTGCACAAGCCGCGCACCGGCACGATGCCGGCGCTGCGCAGGCGCTTGAAGGTGTGGACGAAGAGCGCCGTCGGATCGGCGTGCCGCCAGACGACGTAGTCGACGCCGAGGGTTTCGCGCAGCGGCGGCCGGGCCTCTGGCGCGTGTGCCAAGACCAGCTGGGGCATGACGCCGCCGTCGCGTTCGTCGCCGCAGCCGCGCGTCGCCAGCCACCAGCGCGCCTGGCCGGTGCGCGCATCCCGACCGGTCCAGCAGACGCGCGCGCCCAGCACCAGCCGGTACCAGTCGAGGGTGAGGACGGGATCGCGAATCCACACGGTGAGATGGTCCCAGCGCAGCGCGCGATTGGCGTCGTCGCGCGCGACGGCGGCCTCGGGCGCGCAGGTCGCGGTGAGCTCGATCCGATTGCCGAGCGGGTCGCGGTAGCCGAGCACGCGCTGATCGGCGATCTGCCGGGCGTCGATCGGGCGCAGGCCGCGCGCCGCGGCGCGTCGGCGATGGATGTCGAGCGCGCGCGCGCTCGATGCGCGCAGGGTCAGCTGCGTCGGGCCGGCGAACGGCCCGTCTGCCGGACGATCGGCGAAGGTCGGCAGATGATGCAGGATCAGACCGGCCGGCTCGTCGGCCCAGCCGAGATGCATGCGGTGCGGCCACTGCAGGGTCACCCGCGCATCGAGGAGCGCGCTGTACCACTGTGCCTCCCGCGCGAGATCGTCGCTGCGCAGACCGACGGCGACGATGCCGCCGCGCGGGGCGACGATCTGGTCGGCGCTGGGGGCCGAAACGCCGGTCGAAGGGCGCGGTCCGACGATCATGCCTGGACGGCGTCGGGCTGCGGATGGATGGCGGCGCGGCCGGGCATCGGCAGGCAGATGTTGGCCAGGGCTTCGCGCAGCGCGGCGGCCGGGTCGCCGGTGCGCGCGGACGTCCAGGCGACGTGCTGATCGGGGCGGACGAGGACCGCGCCGCCGACGGGTGGCACGCCGTCGAGCTGCGCCCACCGATCGGCGTCGTCGCAGCTGTCGCGGCCGATCGCGTGCAGCGCGATCGCCGGAAACCGATCGGCGTTGCCGAGTGCCGCGATCGCCCGCTGCCAGTGCGGCGCGCCGGCCGCGTCGGTGAGCAGCAGGAAGCGATCGTAGGGAATGAGATCCAGCGACGACAGGCGCGCGCCGCCGGATCGGCGGCGCAGCCAGACGTGCGGCAGGCGTCCGCCGATGCGAAGCTGCGGACGATACGCCTGCGCCCAGTCGAGATGGGCCGCCGACCCGGCGGCGCGCTCGGGCGGATCGATGCCGCGCATCGGCGGATCGCCGTAGACCGTGCCGAGCTCGAGGCCGAGGGGATCGGCGAACGCCGGCATGGCGACGTCGAGCGCGCGGCTGAGCTGCGCGCGCGCCGCGTCGGCGCGCCGGCCGGCGTCGGCGAACCGGCGCAGGGCGCCGCGCGCGCGGGTGGTGAGCAGCTGGAGCAGCGCGCTGCGCACCCGCGACGGCAGATCGAATCCGCTGCGGGTCGGCGCGACCGTGGTGTGGTCGATGCCGAGATACCGGCTGAGCCAGCTGCGGACGCGGCTGTGCGGGTCGAGCCCCTGCGCGCGGTAGAGCTGGGCGTCGAGCTGCGCCGCGTAGGCGCCGGCGCGGGCGACCAGCGCGCGCTGCTCGGTCTCGTAGCTGTCGAGCAGATGCGCGCTCTCGGCGCCCGGCGTATTCAGCGCGCGCGCGATGCGCCACACCAGGCCGTGCGCGCCCTGGATGCCGACGTTGAGCCCGAGGGCGCCGATGGCGTGGAAGCGATGCGCGGCGTCGCCGACCAGCGCGATCCGGCCGTCGACGAGCTGGTCGGCGATCGCGTGGCCGCTGGTCCAGCCGCGGATGCTGACGATCTCGGGCAGCAGCGTGTCGCTGCCCACGGCTGTGCGGATCAGCTGGGTGCAGTGCGCCGGCGTGTACAGGCTGCGCGGCTGGAGATCGCCGAGGCGGGTGGTCAGGAAGAGCCAGCCGTGCTGATCGTCGAGGCGGATCAGCACGCCCGGCGCCTCGGGATGGAGAATCCACACCAGCGGCGCGGCGCGCGTGCGCAGCCAGCGCTCGAGCTGGGCCTGAAAGTGGATGGCGACGAGTTCGCGCACCCCGCGGTGGCTGCCGCGATAGCCGATGCCGAGCTGGCGTCGGACGGTGCTCAGCGCGCCGTCGGCGGCGATCAGATAGCGCGCCCGCACGAAGCTGCTCTCGCCGCTGTTGATCGGCTGCAGCATGACGCGCACGCCGTCGTCGCCGCGCGGATCGACCTGAAAGCACTCCCAGCCGTAGCGCACCTCGCAGCCGGGTGCAGCCTTGGCGCTGGCGCGCATCAGGCCCTCGAGCCGGTTCTGCGGGAAGAGCACGCGGCGCCCCGGCGTCAGGCCGCCGAGTCGCGACAGGCGCTGCTCGGGCAGCAGCGGATGGCGGTGCAGCTCGCGCCCGCTCAGCTGCGTGCAGCAGACGATCATCTGCTGCAGGCGTGGATCGGTGGATGCCTCGCGCACGGCCTGCTCCAGATCGAGCCGGCGCAGGATCTCGATTGTGCGCAGGTTGAGCCACGCCGCGCGCGGCGACGGACGGATGCTGCGGCGGCTCTCGATCAGCAGGCAGCGCACGCCGGCGCGCGCGCACAGCAGCGCGGCGCTCAGCCCGACCGGGCCGCCGCCCACGATC
>JBCCOR010000055.1:0-12683 GCA_039025295.1 Acidobacteriota bacterium | reverse complement strand
GTCCACGCCGCGCGCGAGCGCGTCGCGCATGGTCATGGTCTCGAGCAGCAGCGCGCACATGGCGACATCGGCGCGGTAGCCGCTGCCCGAGAGCCGTTCGAGATTCGCCAGCGCATCGCGTGCGGCCTCGAGACCGCGCGCCGGACTCTGTCCGCGCAGCATGGCGATGTGGACGTCGTGGTAATGCACCAGGAACTCGTCGTAGTGCAGGCCGGCGTGCTCGGGCTGAAGGGCGACCGCGCGTGCCGCCGCGTCGCGGGCGTCGCGCATGAGCGTTTCGTGGTCGCTGCTGATCAGGGCGGCGTGCACCGCCTGGACGTAGCGCGCCCGCGCGTACGAGGCGAGCACGCCCGGATGATCCGGGCGCAGCGCGAGCGCGCGCTCGAAATAGGCTGCCGCGCGCCCGGAGGCTTCGCCGAAATCGCGGCCGCGGCTGTGCTGATGGAAGCTGACGATGCGATGCGCGTCGGCGAGCGTCGCGATGACGCGGACGTTGTCCGGGTTGTAGACCAGCACCTGCTCGAGCGCATCGACGGCCAGGCGGGTGGTGACGGCCGGATCGAGATCGCGCGCTACCTCCTGGCCGATGCGCATCTTGAGCGTGTGGCCGAGGTTGAGGCGGATGAGCGGATCGTCGGGCAGGGCGTGCAGCGCGATGCGATGGTGGACGTGCGCCTGATCGTAATAGGGACGCGGATCCTGCCGCTGGTGCAGATACACGGCGAAGCGTCCGGTCATGAAGAGGACGGAGCCGAGCACGTCGTGCAGCGCCGCGATGCCCGGCGTGACGGCGCCGCCGCGCGCACGTGCGAGCGCGGTGCGCAGCTGGCGCTCGGTGCGCTGCAGGGTGGCGGCGGGATCGGTGCCGACGCGATAGTGCTCGTACTGCGCCCAGTACAGGCCGGCGTTGCCGAGCGCGATCTGGGTCTCGAGACGATCGGGATCGATCGCGAGCGCGCGCTTGCAGGCCTGCGCCGCGCGCGCGTGATGATCGCGCGTGACCGCGTGCGGCACGTTGCGCTCGGTGTCGATCCGCACCCGTCGACCCGCCGCCTGGCAGACGCCGAGGTGGGTCAGCGCGTCGCTGGCCGCCGAGGACGCCGCGAGGTCGTACGCGCTTTCGGCACGGGCGTAGTGGGCGTCGGCCGCGTCGAACGCGCCCTCAACCAGCGCCTGGGCGCCGCGCCGCGCGTAGAGATCGGCCCGCAGCAGATGGATTTCGTAGCGCCAGGGTTCGGCGGCGAGGGCGGTATCGATCGCCGTCTCGGCGCGGCGGAGGCTGTCGTCGCCGCCCTCGGCGCCGCTGGCGTAGGACGCCAGCAGGGCGTCGAGGTACGTGCCCGACGCGCCGCTGATCGACGCGCCGGCGCGCTCGCGGCGCGCCAGATCGAGATAGTCGTAGGCGCGATCGCGCAGGGTTTGCGCCGCGTCGCGCAGCGCCACGCGCTGGACGTCGCGCGCGCTGCGGTTGCCGCGGTCGCCGAGTACGATCGCCGACACCGCGTCGGCGTAGCGATAGGCGTAGGTTAGGCCGAGGGCGTAGGCCACGTCGGCGTGGCGATAGCCCGCGTCCCAGGCGCGCTGCAGCGCGCGATGCGCCTGATCGTAGTCGCGCAGCGCCAGCGCGCCGCGCCCGAGCGCGTAGGCGCGCGGCCCGGGGTTGACGTCGCGCCGCGGATCGTTGGCGAGCTCCACCAGACGCTGCTCGAGCTTGGCGCGCGCCGGCCGGATGTCGTGCTGTGCGCTCATGCGCTCGGCGCGCAGGCTGCCGGCGAGATCGCGGGCGATGCGGCTATAATATTGATGGTCGGCTGCGGCGGCATCGGCGCGCAGCTGCACCCAGGCCAGCACGGCGACGGCCGCGATCAGCAGCGCCGCACTCACCGCCAGGACCCGCCGCAGTCGCGGCGAACGATGCAGCTGGACGCGGGCGCGCTCGATGCGGCCGACGCGCTGGGCCCGGATCGGCGCGCCGCTGCGGCAGCGGTCGAGATCGTCGGCCAGCGCGGCCGCGCTCGGATAGCGCTTCCCCGGATCGCGCGCCATGCAGGTTTCGACGATCGTCGCGACGTCGCTGGGCAGCGTCGGCATCCGGCGCCGCAGCGACGGTGGGTCGTCGCGGGTCAGCGCCATGACCACCTCGAGCGACTTGCCCTGATACGGCGGATGGCCGGCAAGCAGGGTATAGAGCGTCGCGCCGAGGCCGTAGACGTCGGTGCGCGCGTCGGTCCGGGGCGCGGTCTTCGGACCGGTCGCGACCTGCTCGGGCGCCATGAACGCCGGCGTGCCGAGCCACGATGCCCCTTCGCTCAGCGTCGCCCCGCGGCTCTCCTGCACCAGGCCGAAGTCGACGATCACCGGCCGCAGGCCGCCGTCCGGGCGGGTCTCGACCATGACGTTCGACGGTTTGATGTCGCGGTGCACGAGTCCGGCCGCGTGTGCGACTTGGACGCCGCGCGCCATGTCGGCGATCAGGCCGAGCTTGGTGCGCAGATCGAGGGTCTGCACCGACGGATGCCCCAGCTCGCGCCCTTCGATCAGCTCCATCGCGATGTACGGCCGGCCGTCGTCGTAGGTCCCGACGTCGTAGATCGTGCAGATCGAAGGATGCCGCAGACGTGCCTGGACCTCGGCCTCGCGCGACATGCGCGCCACCGACGCCGCATCGCGCTGGCGCAGGAGCTTGAGCGCGACGTCGCGGCCCAGCACTTTGTCGTAGGCGCGGTACACTTCCGACGTCGCCCCGGATGCGAGGGGAACAGCGGTCGCGTAGCGTTCGGAAATGTGGTCGAAATAGGTCACAGGCGTTGCGTCGCGTTACGGGGCAGCCGACAGAGGGTCGAAGCGCGCAGCCGATGAGGGCACCGGAAATGAAAGGTAGAACAGAGATGATGATTCTAACACGGGCACGCCGATCAAGCCGCCCCGCGCGGCGCTTATTGCGCCGCATCGAGGTCGTTGTTGGTACGCAGATCTCGGACGAACGTTGCAGGCATCGCGCACAGTTCGCACCGGGTCGCTTCGATCAGGTTGTTCCGATGCTCGGGCTCGCGCTGCTGACGCTGCTGGCACTCGGCTGCGGCGGCGCGACGACCGCGCCGACCACCGCGCCCGAGACGGCCGGGACCGCGACGCCGGCCGAGGCCGCGACCGACAGGGCCACGTCGTCGACCGAAGGCACGATCTACCACTACCGCAAGAGCAACCACGACGGCGGCCAGATCGAGCAGATGGCGCTCTACGTCCCCGCCCCCGACCGCTTCGAGGCGTTCTTCTTCATCGCCGGCAAGGGTCAGGCCGAGCTGGTCGTCGGCACGCTCGCGCCGCACGGTCGCTGGGCGGAGACGCTCGAGATCTGGGCGCGCTACGTCCAAGGACACGGCGAGCGCCTGGCCCGACTCGAAACCCGGCTCGGCGCCGACGGCCGCCCGCGAGAGCTGCACGCCGAGGTCGAGCCGCCGGCGGATCTCCGGGTCAACCATCCGGCGCTGGCGGCGGTCGCGCGCGGCGCGCAGACCCTGCCGCTCACCGGGCATCCGCCGCACATCTACGCCTTCGATCTGGTCACGCTGATGCTCGCGCTGCGCCAGCACGACGCTGCGACGCCGCTCACCGTCACCCTCGTCCAGCCGACCTTCCAGCCGCAGCCGCCGTATTTCGAGACGCTCGGCGAGATCACGCTGACCGACGAGGGCGAGGAGATGCGACTCGACCAGCCGTGTCGCCGCTACCGCGTGGCCGGCGAGGCGCTGGGGCCGGACGGCGGCGGTCATCTGTGGCTGCATCGCGACACGCGGGTGCTGATCGAGGCCGTGCTCGGACGGGCGAACAATCCCCAGTGGCGCAATCTGCGCCTGGTCTTCGAGCGCAGCGAGCCGAGCGACGCGGCTGGATGGCAGCGCGTGCAGCAGCGCGCCTGGTGACCGTCCCCACCTCGGTTGACCCTCCATCATCGATCGTTTACGCTGCCTTCGAGGCCAAAGATCGCGCGCTGATCGGCCGCACGAGGATCTACATTGTCGTGCACCGTACGCGCGCGCCTGCCCGCCGTATGCTTTCGATCGTCCCGTCCTCTACCTGTCGAGCGTCCATGGCTGCCACTGATCCCGACGTCCTGATTGGCCGACTCGCCATTCACTTCAAGCTGCTGACCAAACAGCAGGTCGCTGAAGCGCTGCGACGCAAGCGCGAGAGCGGCTATGCCGACATCGGCACGTTCCTGGTCGAGGCCGGCTTCATCGCGCCCGACGTGCTGCCCAAGCTGTTGCGCGCGCGCGACGAATACCTGCGTCGCCAGGGCGGCGTGCCGATGGCCACCGACTCACTCAGCGGCAGCGTCGCGATCGTGCCACCGTCGACGCCCCCGCCGGCCGCGTCGGCGACGGCCGCCGCGTTCGGGCCCGACGCCGACGCCGACGTGCCGCTGACCCCCGACGCTCCGCCGAGTGGCGGACTGGCGGTGGATCCGCCGGCGACCACGGCCGCCGCCACAGCCGCCGCCGCCGCGCCGGAAACCGGCGGCGAGAACTCGGGGCTCGACATCACGGGCGTGCTGATGAATGGTTCGTCCGACGACGCCAGCGGCGCGGTGCACATCGAAGGCCTGCCCGAGCGCGGCGTCGAGGTGCCCGAGGTGATCGCCCGTCATCTGCACTACGTGCCAGGTATCCGGCTCGAGAAGCTGCTCGGCCAGGCGATCAACCTCGGCGTCAGCGACGTGCACGTGCACAGCGGCGCACCGCTGCGGGTGCGGCGCCACGGCCAGCTGATGCCGGCCACGCCGCACAACATCGAAGACGACGAGGCCGAGCGCCTGATCTACGGCCTGCTGAGCGACGATCAGCGCCGCGAGCTCGGCGAGCAGAAGCAGCTCGATTTCGCCCACGACATTCCGGGCGTCGGCCGCTTCCGCGGCAATGCCTACATGCAGCAGCGCGGTCTCGACGCCGTGCTGCGCGCCATTCCGCCTGAGCCGCCGACCCTCGAATCGCTCGGCATGCCCGCGTCGCTCGAGAAGCTCACCCAGTATCACCAGGGCATGGTGCTCTTCACCGGTCCGGCCGGATGCGGCAAGTCGTCGACGATGGCGGCGCTCGTCGAGCTGATCAACCAGTCACGCCAAGATCACATCCTGACCATCGAAGAACCGATCGAATTCGTCTTCAAGTCGAAGAAGTGCATCGTCAATCAGCGTCAGGCCGGCTCGCACACCGCCTCGTTCTCGCGCGCACTGCGCGCGGCGCTGCGCGAGGATCCCGACATCATCGTGATCGGCGAGCTGCGCGATCTCGACACCATCTCGCTCGCCCTGAGCGCCGCCGAGACCGGCCATCTGGTGCTCGGTTCGCTGCACACCAGCAGCGCGATCCGAACGATCAACCGCCTGCTCGGCGTGTTTCCACCCAATCAGCAGGCGCAGATCCGCACGATGGTGTCGGAGTCGCTGCGCGCGATTGTCTCGCAGCGACTGGTGGCGCGCGCCGACGGCGCCGGGCGCGTGCCGGCGCTCGAGATCCTGATGAACACGCGCGCGGTCGGCGCGCTGATCCGCGATCAGAAGACCTTCCAGATCACGTCGGCCATGCAGACCGGCACCAATCTCGGCATGTGCCAGCTCGACGCGTCGCTGGCCAGCCTGGTCAAGCAGGGCGTGATCACCAAGGACGAAGCCCGCAAGCAAGCCGAAGACCCCAAGAAGTTCGCCTGACGGGCTGCGCAGCAGCCCGCAGACGTCATTCCCGAGGACGACCGTGGCTCGTATCGACGATCTCTTCCGCTATCTCAAGGACAACAAGGGCTCCGATCTGCATCTCGCGGCCGGCCTCGAACCACGCCTGCGCCGCCACGGCAAGCTCGAGGCGGTGCCCGACTGGGGCGTGCTCAGCCAGGACGACGTCCTCGGCCTGATCTACAAGATCGTCGACAAGGCCCAGTGGGACGAATATGTCGAAACCGGCGATCTCGACTTCGCCTACGCTCTGCCCGGCGTCGGCCGCTTCCGCGCCAACTACCTGCGCCAGGAGTACGGCCCGAGCGCGGTCTTCCGCATCATCCCCGAGCGCATCCTGTCGGCCGAGGAGCTCGGCCTGCCGGACGCGATCGCCAACTTCGCCGATCTCTCGCAGGGCCTGGTGCTGGTCACCGGCCCGACCGGCTCGGGCAAGTCGACCACGATGGCAGCGATCATCGATCGCATCAACCGCACCCACACCAAGCACATCGTCACCATCGAAGATCCGGTCGAATTCGTCCATCAGAACCGCCGTAGCGTGTTCTCCCAGCGCGAGGTCGGCAAGGACGCCCGCAGCTTCGGCGACGCCCTGCGCGCGGCCGTGCGCCAGGACGCCGACGTCGTCTTGGTCGGCGAGATGCGCGATCTCGAGACCATCGAGCTCGCCGTCACCGCGGCGGAGATGGGCTCGCTGGTGTTCGGTACGCTCCATACCAACAGCGCCGCCAAGACCATCGACCGCCTGATCGATGCCTTCCCCGCCGATCAGCAGAGTCAGATCCGCACCACCCTCGCCGACTCGGTGTCGGGCATCGTCGCCCAGCAGCTGCTGCCGACCGCCGAAGGCGGCGGACGCATCGCCGCGCACGAGATCCTGCTGCGCACTCAGGGTCTGCCGAACATCATCCGCGAGGGCAACACGCCGATGCTCACCACCGTCATTCAGCAGGGCCGCAAGGTCGGCATGCAGACCATGGACGACTGCCTCGACCGGCTGCTCAAAGACCGCAAGATCACGGCCGAAGACGCTTATCACCGCGCTCACGACAAGTCGCGCTTCGAGAGCAAGCTGCCCAAATCGTGACCGCTTCACCCGCGTCGTCTATCTGGACGGCGCCGCCGACGGGCCGTTTCACGCACCCTGCCCGACGCTTCATCCGGAGACTGCCGATCGTGCTTCCGACCTTCCCCATCCTCACCCGCACCCTGATGCCCGCGGCTGCCGCCGCCCTCTTGCTCGGCCTCGCTGCCTGCGGCGGCGCGCCGACCTCGGAGACCGCAACCGTGAACGAATCCGACGCCGGGCCGTCCGGGACCCCGAGCCGCGGCGAGGCGCTCGTCGAGCGCTACGTCAGCTTCACCCTCGACGCCGATCTCAGCGGCCTGAGCGACAACCAGCGCCAGATCGTCGGCCTCCTGATCGAAGCGTCCGACGCCATGGACGGCGTGTTCTGGCAGCAGGCCTACGGTGATCGCGACGCGCTGCTCGCCTCGATCGACGATCCGGCGCTGCGCCGCTACGCAGAGATCAACTACGGTCCGTGGGATCGGCTCGACGACAACCTGCCGTTCATCGACGGCGTCGGTGCCAAGCCGCTCGGCGCGCAGTTCTACCCCGCCGACGCCGATCGCGCCGAGATCGAGCGCGCCGCCGAGGCCGACGAGGCGATCCTCAGCCTCTACACCATGGTGCGCCGCGCCGAGGACGGCAGCCTCGTCGCCGAGTCGTACCATCAGGCCTTCGCCGAGGCCCATCAGCTGGCGGCCGGGAAGCTGCGTGAAGCGGCGGCGCTGGCCGAGGACGCCGGCCTGAAGCGCTATCTCGAGCTGCGCGCCGAAGCCCTGCTGACCGACGATTACCTGGCGAGCGACATGGCCTGGATGGACATGCGCACCAACCTGATCGACGTGATCATCGGCCCGATCGAGACCTACGAAGACAAGCTCTTCGGCGCCAAGGCGGCACACGAAGGCTATGTGGTGATCAAGGATATGGACTGGAGCGCGCGCCTGGCGCGCTACGCCGATCTGCTGCCGGGCCTGCAGCGCGATCTACCGGTCGACGCCGCCTACAAGCAGGAAAGCCCCGGCGGCGACGCCGATCTCGGCGCCTACGAGGTCGTCTACTACGCCGGTGACTGCAACGCGGGCGCGAAGACGATCGCGGTCAACCTGCCCAACGACGAGCGCGTGCAGCTCGAGAAGGGTGCCCGTCGCCTGCAGCTGAAGAACGCCATGCAGGCGAAGTTCGACAAGATCCTCGTGCCGATCAGCGAAATCCTGATCACGCCCGATCAGCGCCAGCACGTGCAGTTCGACGCCTTCTTCAGCAACACGATGTTTCACGAGATCGCCCACGGCCTTGGCATCAAGAACACCATCACCGATCGCGGCACCGTGCGCGAGGCGCTGAGCGACCACGCCTCCGCGATCGAAGAGGGCAAGGCCGACGTCCTCGGCCTGTTCATGGTCACCCAGCTGCACCAGCAGGGCGAGCTTGGCGACGCCGACCTGATGGACAACTACGTGACCTTCGTCGCCAGCATCTTCCGCTCGATCCGCTTCGGCACGGCGAGCGCGCACGGCATGGCCAACCTGATTCGCTTCAACTATTTCCAGGAAAAAGGCGCGTTCGTCCACAATCCCGAGGACGGCACCTACGCGATCGACTTCGACGCCATGGAGGCGGCGGTCAAGGATCTCTCGGCGCGCATCCTCGTTCTCCAAGGCGACGGCGACTACGACGTCGTGGCGGCGTTCGTCGGCCAGTACGGCGTCGAGGGCGAGGCGCTCGCCACCGATCTGCAGCGGGTCAACGACGCGGGCATCCCGGTCGACGTGGTGTTCGAGCAGGGACCGCAGGTGCTCGGCCTGACGCCGTGATCGACCGCGCGCCGCCGCGCCCGGCGACGTGACCGCGCCCGCGTCTGCAGCGCGCAGCTACCGCGTGCCGCTGCGCCACGACGCGCTCTTCTGGAGCATCCTGTCGATGCCGGTGGCGCTCGCTGTCGGCTTCGGCCTCGCCATGATCGGCGACGGCGGCTGGACGGGTCTGCGCTCGCCGGCCGGCGGCTGGCTCAGCCTGATCGGGCTGATGATGGCACTCGTCATCTTCGTCCTGATGCGCGCCTGGCGGCGGCTGACCCTGACGTTCGACGAGCAGGCGCTGGTCGTCACCAGCCGCTGGGGTCCACCGCGCGTGCTGCGCGTCGCTGACATCGCGCGCCTCGGGCGCCTGCAGCTGGGCGACAGCATTCAGCATATTCGGGTCGAGCGCCGCGACGGCTCGAACGTCAATCTGCAGCTGATCTGCGGCGAGCTCGATCCCGCGCTGCTCGCCCTGCTGCACGCCGTCGCGCAGCGCACCGGGCTGCACTGGCACGGCCTCGATCAGCCGAAGATGTCGTTCTTCCGGCTCGACGCCGCCGCGTTTTGGCGCGCGCTCAGGCGCGCGTCGGGCAGCCGCACGAACCGCCAAACCGTGCAATGGCTGCTCGTGCGCACGCTGCTCGTGACGCCGCAGGAAATCGGCATCAACAGCATCTTCCTGGGCTGGACCAACCGTTTGCTGGTGCTGATCTACATGCTGCTCAGCGTGGTCTTCGTCCTGGTCGCCAAGCACGATCAGTGGCCGGCGCTCGCGCTCGCGATCACCCTGATGGCGTTGATCAATCTCTGTCTGAACATCGTCTTCGTGCTGATCCGCAGCGAGGTGCTCGAGCGCGAGGCGCTCGGCTCGGAAATGGCGTCGGCGCGCACCGTGCAGGAGCAGCTCATGCCGGCCGCGCGCATCGCCCTGCCCTGGCTCGACGTCGCCGGGCGCTGCGTGCCGGCGCGGGCGGTCGGCGGCGATCTCTTTCAGCACGTCGCGCTCGGCGAGGATCGCGTCTTCGTCGCGGTCGCCGACGTCGCCGGCAAGGGACTGCCCGCCGCCCTGCTCGGCGCGCTGGTCAAGGGCGCGCTCGACACCGCGCTGCGGTCGGGCGACAGCGATCTGCGCGCCGCGGCGCAGGCCGTCGCCCAGCAGGTGCGCGCCGCCGACGCGGGCCGCGCGCGGTCGCGGCGGCGCTTTCTCACCCTGGCGCTGGTCGGCATCGACCAGGCCGGCCAGGAGGTCCAGCTGCTGCGCGCCGGTCATCTGCCGCCGCTGCTGGTGCCGGCCGACGCGCCGACGCGCTGGCTCGAGCCGCGCGGCGTTGCGCTCGGGCTCTTCGCCGATCCGCGCATCGAGCAGCGCAACGCGCTCGACAGCGCGCCGTTCGGCACCGGTGATCGGCTCGTGCTCTACAGCGACGGCGTGACCGAGGCGAGCGGCGCGGACGGTGAACAGTACGGCGAAGCGCGCCTTCAGGCCGTGGTCGAGTCGCACCGCACCGCCGACGCCAGCGCGCTGCGCGACGCGATCTTCGACGACGTGATCGCGTTCGCCGGCAGGCGCAACGCCGACGCAGGGTCGCCCGCGGCGCTCCAGGACGACGACGTCACCGTGGTCGTGATCGAGCGTTTGACCCCGCGGCCGGCGGGCTGATGTTTTTTCATCTTTTTTTCGCGACCCTGTAACCAGACCGATCCCCGCGCAGAAGACCGCGACAGAACATCTTGCTCGACGGCCCATCTCGGCACCCGCCGAGGAACGCGGTCCGTGTTCCGATCCGCATCGGCGCCGTCGCCCATCGTGCATTCACTTGATGCATCAAAGGAGAATTCGTTTTGCGTCGTTTTAACATGCTCCTCGGCGTCCTGCTTCTGCTCACCGCCCCCGTCGCGCTGTCCGCGGTTGAGGTGGAGGTCACGATCGAGAACCTCGCACCGCCCCAGGGCAACTTCCTGACGCCGGTTTGGGTCGGCTTCCACGCCGGCACCTTCGACCTCTACGATCGCGGCGCGCCGCTGCGCGAGTCGGTCGAGCGGGTTGCCGAGGACGGCAACTTCGGTCCGCTGCTCGAAGAGTTCGACGCCAGCCCCGGCACCGCCAACGACGGCGTCCTGCTCGGCCCGGGTGGCCCGATCGCCCCGGGTGAGACCGCCTCGGCGATCTTCGACCTCAACCCCGAGAACGCCGCCACGCGCTACTTCAGCTACGCCGCCATGGTGCTGCCGTCGAACGACGCGTTCATCGCCAACGGCTCGCCGCTGGCCCATCGCGTCTTCGATCTGGAAGGCAACCTGACGCCGTTCTCGTTCGTCATCCGCGGCGGCGAGGTGCTCGACGGCGGCACCGAGGTCAACACCGAGCTGCCCGCGGACACCGCGTTCTTCGGCCAGGCCGCGCCCGACACCGGCACGGTCGAGAACGGCGTGGTCGAGCTCCATCCGGGCTTCAACGCGCCCGGCACCGGCGGCATCCTCGACGATCCGACCTACGCCTCGGCCCAGTTCACCGCGCCGGGCTACCCGATCGCCCGCGTGACCGTGCGCCCGGTGCGCGTGACCGAGAGCCGCTTCGCCGGCAGCGGCGCCCAGCAGGTGCCGCCGGTCGCGACCGACGCGACGGCCGCCTGCAACCTGGTGCTGTCGCGCGATCAGAGCGAGCTGACGGTCAACTGTGAGCACGACGTCCAGAACGTCACGGTCGCCCACGTCCACGCCGGTGCGCGCGGCGAGAACGGCCCGATCGTCTTCCCGTTCGCCGATCCCGCCAGCCCGATCAGCGAGACCTTCGCGATCACGCCGGATCAGGTCGATGCGCTGCTGGCCGGTGGCTACTACGTCAACGTCCACAGCGAGGCCAACCCGAACGGTGAGGTCCGCGCCCAGATCGACAGCTGCTTCGCCGGTCCGAACAGCATCTGCCTGAACGACGGCCGCTTCCAGGTCTCGGCCGTGTGGGAGACCGCTGACAACACCGACAACGCGCGCGGCTTCGAGCTGACCCCCGACTCGGGCGTGTTCTACTTCTTCAACGAGGAGAACATCGAGCTCGACGTCAAGGTGCTCGATGGCTGCGCCGACAACGGCAACTTCTGGGTCTTCTCGGCTGGTCTGACCAACCAGGGCGTGACCCTGACGGTGATCGACACCGAGACCGGCCTCGACGCGGTGTACACCAACCCGATCGGCCGCGACTACCCGCCGATTCTCGACACGAGCGCGTTCGCCACCTGCCCCTGACCGGCGGCGATCTCCCCAGCGATCCCGCACCCTCCACGGATCGATCGAACGGCGGCCTGCCTCGCGGCACGGCCGCCGTTTTTTGTTGGGACGGCGCGATCGCTGAGGACGCGAATGCCGAAGGCGCCTCAGTCGACGCCGTCGCCCGGCGCGAAGAGATCGAGCTGATCGATCGGGCGGCGCGCGCGCCGGCGCGGGCGCAGGCGATCCTCGCGCAGCAGGGTGCCGGCGGGCGGTCCGAGCTCGGCGCCGGGCAGTCCGGGCGGCGGCGCGGCGTCGGCAAGGGTGGTGACGCCGTCGTCGATGCGCGCCAGGAGCAGGCCGGCGAGCTGGCTCACGCCCGCGCCCGACGCTGACTCGAGCGCGTCGATCAGTTCCGGGCTGTGGCTGGTGGCGAGAATCTGCGTATGCCGCGCCGCGCGCTGCAGCGCGCCGGCGAGCGCGGCGACGGCGGCCGGATGCAGGGCCGCGGTCGGCTCGCTGAGCGCGGCGAGGCTGAGGCCGTGGCGGCGGCGCGGGTCTTGGTGTACAGCGGCCAGCGTCGCGAGCGCATGCAGGGTGCCGTCGGAGAGCTCCGAGGCGTAGAACTTCCACGGATGGCGCGCGCCGGCGACGACCCGGCGCGCACACAGCGTTTCGTAGGGGCCGAGCGCCTCGCGCTCGATCGCCACCAGGCCGTCGGTGATCGTGGCCACGGTCTCGACCACGTCGCGCCACGCGTCAGGGGATTCGCGCGCCACACGTTCGACGACGCTCGGCAGGTTGCTGCCGTCCGATGCCAGCCGCGCGCCGTCGCCGGGCCGCGCCAGCGCGCGCAGCGCGTCGGGCACGAAGCGGTACG
>JBCCOR010000054.1:0-12741 GCA_039025295.1 Acidobacteriota bacterium | reverse complement strand
CCGCGCACGTCCGCACGAGCTGAACCAGATCGCCTGGCCTGCGATCGACGCGACAGACTTTCGCGAAACCGGCATCAAAGAAAAGAAGCAAGCTGAGTTCCTCGTACACGATCGGTTTCCCCTCGTACGTTTCGAGCGAATCGGGGTATTCTCGAAAGAGATCCGAACGCGCGTCGCGTCAGAGCTGGCCCACCTCATCCATCGACCGACGATCGAAGTGCGGCAAGACTGGTACTTCTAAGGCTGAAGATGATCACGTACAAAACAGGCGACATCCTTGCGGAAAACGTCGAAGCGCTGGTCAACACGGTCAACTGCGTGGGCGTGATGGGTCGCGGCATCGCGCTGCAGTTCAAGCGTGCCTGGCCGGAGAACTTCGCGCGCTACGCGGAAGCCTGCCAGCGAGGCGATGTACAGCCGGGTCGGATGTTCGTGGTCGAGACCGGACGCACCTTCAACCCGCGCCTCATCATCAACTTCCCCACGAAGCGCCACTGGCGCAACAAGTCGCGCATGGTCGACATCGAAGCCGGTCTCGACGCCCTCGTCGACGAGATCCGGACGCGCGGCATTCGCTCGGTCGCCGTGCCGCCGCTGGGTGCCGGGCTCGGCGGACTGCGGTGGGACGAAGTTCGCGCACGAATCGAACATAAGTTGAGCGCACTGTCCGATGTCGAGATCGTGGTGTTCGAACCTCGAGGGGCACCCAAGAAAGGCCAAGAGACGCGGGTAAAGAAGCAACCCGCCATGACGCCCGGCCGCGCTGCGCTCATCGGTCTGATGGCGCGCTATCAGGGCGGTTTGATGGATCCCTTCATCTCACTGCTCGAAGTGCACAAGCTCATGTACTTCATGCAGGAAGCCGGTGAGCCGCTTCAGCTGCGCATCAAGAAACACGTGTACGGTCCCTACGCCGAGAACCTTCGTCACGTCTTGCTCGCGATCGAGGGCCACTTCGTCACCGGCTATGGCGACGGCGGCGAACAGCCCGATAAGCCACTCGAGCTTGTCCCAGGTATCGTGGAACGCGCGCATGCCGCACTGGCCGAGCATGCGGAGACCCGAACGCGCTTCGACCACGTGGCGAATCTGGTCGACGGCTTCGAGTCGCCGTTCGGGCTCGAGCTGCTCGCCACGGTGCACTGGGTCATCACACGCGAAAACGCGACGGCCGA
Organism: Acidobacteriota bacterium; assembly: GCA_039025295.1. GTDB lineage: Bacteria > Acidobacteriota > Thermoanaerobaculia > Multivoradales > J023 > JBCCOR01. The sequence goes on along the minus strand of JBCCOR010000054.1, from coordinate 11,566 downwards.
TGACACAGTCGTCGCGCAAACGCATGGTTGGAATGCCCGCAAGCAGCGGTTTTCACCGCGACAGATCCACATCGCGCGCCGCGTGCTGGCCGAGCAGCGCTGGATCGACTGGCCGGCGAACTGACGAGATGCCAGGCGCGGCGCGGGGATCCGATGTGAGGTTTACGCCGCGAGCTGCTCGGCCAGATAGCGGCCGACCGCGCCCGCCGAGGCCGGGTTCTGGCCCGTGACGAACTGGCCGTCGACCACGCGGTGCTCGCCCCACGGGGCGACCTTGCTGAAGGTCGTGCCGGTGCGCACGAGGCGCTCCTCGAGCAGGTAGGGGATCTTGTCGAGCGTGCCGAAGTCGGCCTCTTCCTCGCGCGTGAAGCTGGTGACCGCATGGCCCGCGATCAGCGCCTCGCCGTCGGCGTTCTTCGCCGCCAGGAAACCGGCCGGGCCGTGGCAGACTGCGCTCACCCAGCCGCCCGCCGCGTGGATCGTCGAGGTCGCCGCGCCGAAGCCGTCGTGCTCGGCCAGGTCGAAGAGCACGCCGTAGCCGCCGGGATAGAAGATCGCCGCGTAGTCCGACGGATCGACGTCGGCGATCGCACGCGTCTCGGCGAGGCGGGCCGTGAAGGTCGCGTCGTCGAGGAAGCGGGCGTTGACCGGGTCCTCGCGGTCGTCGCCGTCGATCGGCGCCGCGCCGCCGCTCGGCGTCGCCAGCACGTAGTCGAAGCCGGCGTCGACGACCGGCGCCAGGAAGTGTGAGAGCTCGGGGAAGTAGGTGCCGTTGGGCTCGCCGGCGAGCTTGTCGACCTGGCTGAGGGCAATCAGAATCGTCTTCGACATGTCGTTCCTCTCTCGTGGATGTGTCGGTGGGCGACCAGACCGCGTCGCGATCGGGATGTGCGGATGGGATGCCGGGCCGGCGCGCGACGTTTCAGCGCGCGCGCTGCGCGGCGTCGCAGTCGCGGATCGCCGCGTGCAGATGCGTCGCCGACGCCAGCAGGCCGCGGATCGGCCAGGCGTCGAGCGCGAGCGGCACGCGCGTCGACGAGCGCCGCTGGAACTGCGAATCACCGACCAGCGGACGCCCCGCGACCCAGTCGTCGAGCGCCGGAAAGCGTCGGCGGGCGACGTCGAGATCGGCGATCACGTCGGCGAAGTCGACGACGCCGAAGCGCGCCGGATCGTCGACCGCGCGCAAGAATCGCAGCACGACCCGGTGATACGCGATCCAGCGCAGGACGATCAGCGCGTCGGCGACGCGCGGATCCTTCGACTTGAGCGAGCGGCACGCGCCGTGCGGATCGCGCACGATCACCAGCGTCGGCACGCCGTAGGCCACCGCCCGGCGCAGCTGGACGGCCTGGTTGAAATGGCTCTCGAAGTGGATCGGGCGGGTCATGCCGAGACGGATGCTCTCGGCCGTGAACGAATTGCCGCTGCCCGGAAAGCCGTCGAGCACCAGGTCGGTGCCGGGCTGCACGAGCCGCCGCCCGGTCCAGCCCGCGGGCTGCATCGGGGCGGGTCGCGCGCCGATGCGGGCGAAGCGGATCGGAATCGGCGAGAGCCGCTGGCGCGCGGCGCGGTAGACGTCGGTGCGGACGATCGCCGTCGGCAGCTGGTCGAGCAGCAGATGCACCCCGGCGCGGACGTTGGCCGCGACGACCGAGGCGATCGAGGCCGTCACCGATCGCGTTCGCGCAGCAGATGCGGCAGCTCGGGCACGATCAGCTTCTCGAGCGCCAGCGACACCGCCTTCGGCGAGCCGGGCAGGACGAACACGAACGTGCCGTCGGCCAGGCCGCCGATCGCGCGGCTGAGCATCGCCGCCGAGCCGACCTGGTCGTAGCTCAGCATGCGGAAGAGCTCGCCGAAGCCGTCGAGGACGCGGTCGAGCAGCGGCGCAACGCGCTCGACCGTGCCGTCGCGCGCCGCGATGCCGGTGCCGCCGCTGGTGACGATCAGGTCGATCGGGCCGTCCTCGACGCCGTCGGCGATCCAGCCGGCGACGGTGTCGCGCAGCGCGTCCGAGGCGTCGGGCACGATCGCCCGCGCCGCAACCGCGTGGCCGGCGGCCTCGAGCATCGACGCCATCAGCGGTCCGCTGCGGTCGTCGGCGAAGGTGCGCGTGTCGCTGATCGTGAGCACCGCGCAGCGCGCGCGGCGCCCCGCGGCCTCGCGGCGGTGCTGCGCGGACGGGCCGGAGCCCTGGGCGTCGGTCGATGCGGAATGCGACGGATCGGTCATGGCTCGTGGCTCCTTGCGGCTCAGCCGGCACGGCCGAGCGCCAGCGGGTGCACCCGCCAGTCGACGCGGCCGCTGTTGGCGCGGTACGGCAGCGCGCGACCGTCGGCGACGAGATCGGCCAGGCGCGCGCGGTCGGCGGCGGTGAAGGTCAGCGGGCGGTCGGACGTGCGCGCCGACAGGCGGCCGAGCAGCAGGCCGTCCGCTTCGTCGATCGTGGGCGGCACGGCGCGCTCGGCGAACGCGTCGATCGCCGCGGCCAGCAGCGCGTCGGCCACCGGCAGCGCGTCGACCCGGCCGAGCAGCCAGCGCAGCATGCGCAGCAGATCGCCCACCACGCCGCCCGAGGCGTCGAGCAGCGGGGCGAGGCGGTCGACCGAGCCGAGCAGGCGGCCGACGTCGAGCCGCCGCTGGACGACCGCGCGCAGCCGCGCCCGCGCCGACGCGTCGTCGAGCGCGCGCGGCGTCAGGCCGACGAACGACGACGCCAGCTCGGGCCAGCGCGCCGCCAGGCGCGGTCGCAGCGGCAAGAGCGCCGCCGGCACCGCCGCGATCGCGTGCACGCCGGGCGGACGCAGCACGTCGGGCTCGGCGATCAGCAGATCGAGCAGCGGATGCCAGGCGCGGCCGTCGGCGTCGGCGTCGGCGTCGGCGCGCAGCCAGCGATCGAGGCCGTCGATCAGCAGCACGATCGGCATGGCGTCGGCGCCGTGATGGGTGCGCAGCGCGGCGCAGCCGGCGTCGAAGAACGCCGCGTTTGCACGCGCCACCGCCCCGCGATGGCCGCCGATGACGCGCAAGATCGAGCCGCGGACGTCGGGATCGTGGCGCAGCGCGTCGTCGAGCCAGCGCCGCAGCGCGCGGCCGAGATCGCGCACGGCGGTGTCGTGCGCCTCGCCGAGCGCGGCCGGAATCTCCGGACAGCCCGGCAGCTGCGGCTGCGCGGCGCGCAGCGCGGGCGCGAGGAAGGTGCCGATGTCGAGGGTGAGCGCGTCGCGCACGAGCAGCGGATCGAGCGCCAGCGCGTCGTGGAACGCGAGCGCGATCGCCAGGCGCACGCCGTCGCGGTCGAGCGGCGCCGCGGTGCTGAGATGGGCGGTGAGGTCGCACAGCACCGTCCGGCAGCCGGTGGCGTCGAGATCGCGGCGCAGGCGGCGCAGCAGCGTGCTGGTGCCGCCACCGCGCACGGCGCCGAGCAGCTGCAGCGCCGGCGCGTCACCCTGCCAGACGATGCCGCGCACCAGCGGCTGGGTGGGATCGGCGCCGGCGTCGACGTGCAGATCGGCGACCCAGCGCGGATCGTCGGGCTCGAGCGGACGATCGGCCAGGTCGCGCAGCGCGGTGCGCAGGAAGTGGGCGTCGGCGGGCGTGGTCACGGCGCGGGCGGCTCGCTGGCTGCGTCCCGCGACGGATCAGGCAAGCTCGGGATAGAGCGGGAAGCGATCGCAGAGCGCGCGCACGGCGTCGCGCACCCGGTCGAGGCCGGCCTCGTCGTCGGCCTTGGTCGCGTCGAGTGCGTCGGCGATGCAGTCGCCGACCTCATCCATCGCGGCTTCGTCCATGCCGCGCGTGGTCAGCGCGGGCGTGCCGAGGCGGATGCCCGAGGCCACCATCGGCGGCTTGGGATCGTAGGGAATCGTGTTCTTGTTGGTGGTGATCTCGGCGCGCTCGAGCGCCTTCTCGGCCACCTTGCCGGTCAGGCCGAACGCGCCGACGTCGACCAGGACGATGTGGTTGTCGGTGCCGCCCGAGACGATGCGGTGGCCGCGCGCGACCAGCCGCGCCGCCAGCTGCGCGGCGTTGGCCACGATCTGATGCTGGTAGGCGCGGAAGGCGTCGCCCTGCGCTTCGAGAAAGGCGACCGCCTTGCCCGCGACGACGTGCATCAGCGGACCGCCCTGCAGACCCGGGAAGAGCGCCTTGTCGATCGCCTTGGCGTGCTCCTGCTTGCACAGGATCAGGCCGCCGCGCGGACCGCGCAGGGTCTTGTGGGTGGTGGTCGTGACGACATCGCAGTGCGGCACCGGCGACGGATGCACGCCCGCCGCGACCAGGCCCGCGATGTGTGCGATATCGGCCAGCAGCAGCGCACCGACCGAGTCGGCGATGGCGCGGAAGCGGGCGAAGTCGATCACCCGGCTGTAGGCGCTCGCGCCGCAGATCAGCAGCTTCGGCCGATGCTCGGCGGCGATGCGCGCGACCTCGTCGTAGTCGATGCGCTCGGTCTCGCGGTCGACGCCGTAGCTGACGACCTCGAAATCGCGGCCGGAGTACGACAGCGGATGCCCGTGCGTCAGATGGCCGCCGGCGGCGAGGTCCATGCCCATCAGCGTGTCGCCCGGCTCGAGGAAGGCGAAGAACACCGCCATGTTGGCGGTCGAGCCCGAGTGCGGCTGGACGTTGGCGTGCTCGGCGCCGAAGAGCGCCTTGGCGCGCTCGCGGGCGAGCGTCTCGGCATCGTCGACGTGGCCGCAGCCGCCGTAGTAGCGGCGTCCCGGATAGCCCTCGGCGTATTTGTTGGTCAGCACACTGCCGACCGCTTCGAGCACGGCCGGGCTGGTGAAGTTCTCCGAGGCGATCAGCTCCAGGCCGTCGGCCTGACGATCGCGCTCGCGGCGCAGGATCGCGTGGATTTCGGGATCGGTGGCGGCGACGGCGTCGTAGATGGGCATGGCGTCAGGATTCGACCTCGGGGCTGCGGCGTCAAGGAGGCGCGTCAGTCAGGACGGCACGATCCGGACGGCAGCATCAGGTTTGGGCTTCGATCGCGTCGATCTTGGCGACGCGCGCGGCGTGGCGACCGCCTTCGAACACGGCGCTGAGAAACGCGTCGGCGACGGTTTCGGCCAGGCCGCTGGCGATCACGCGCGCGCCCAGCGTGAGCACATGGGCGTCGTTGTGTATACGCGCCATGCGCGCCGAATACGGATCGTGGCAGGTGACGGCGCGCACGCCGCGTACCTTGTTGGCGGCAATCGCCATGCCGAGACCGGTGCCGCACACCAGAATGGCGCGATCGGCGTCGCCGTCGCGCACGCTGCCCGCCACCGCCGACGCTACGTCGGGATAGTCGGCACGGTCGGTGTCGTGCACGCCGTGGTCCGCGATCGCGTGACCCGCGGCGCTCAGGTGCGCACGCAGATGATCCTTGAGCGCGACGCCGGCGTGGTCGGCGCCGATCGCGATGCGCACGATCGACCCGCTCAGCTCTTCTTGTCGGTCTTGGCGGCCTTCTTGCCGTCGGCGATCTGCTGCTGCAGGCGCTTCTTGAGTCGTTTCTGGCGGCGCTGGCGACGACGGCGCAGCTCGCGATCTTTCTCTCGCATGATCGGGTGTCCTCGTGAATGGGTGAATGACGCGCGGTGGATTCCGGCAGCGCGCGGTGGCGTCATCGGAAGCTTCGCGGCGCGCGTCGATCCGGATGGCTGGTACGCTGCAAACTGGATTGGCAAGACTGTCGCAGCGTCGATCCAGAGTCAAGATAGGATGCCAGGGTGGACAAACGGTTGACATGCGACCACGACGGCATCGAAAGCAACCCATTTCTCGGATCGAACGCCATGACACGGCCCCTTCTATGCACGATCTGAATCCGGCCCTGGGACGCGGCGACGGCCCGCACCACGCCGACCGTCTGGTCCCGGGCCTGACGATCCTCGCCCATCCGCACGCCGGTCGGGTCGGCGATCAGGTGCTCCTGCCCGAGCTGAGCGCGGGCGCCACCGTGCTGCTCTCGCGCCTCTCGCCCGACTTCGTGCATCCGCGACGACGCGAGGCGTCGAGTCCGCTCGGCGATCCGTACCTCAGCCGCACGCCACTGCAGCTGAGCAGCGGCACCTTTCAGCACGACGTGCCGGGCGTGATCGTCGTCCAGCGTCTCGGCAGCCGCACCAAGACGCGCATCGACGGCTCGGTGCTGCAGGAACTGCACAGCATTCCGTTCGAGCATCTGCACGAGGGCGTGGTCTTCGAGCTGGGCCGGCGGATCGTGCTGCTGCTCGGCCTGCTCGATCCCGAGCCGCCGCCGGAGGCGGACTTCGGCCTTGCCGGCCACAGCCCCGCGATGGCGCATCTGCACACCACCATGCAGCGCGCGCTCGAACGCGCCGCCGCGGACGCGGCGCAGCCGCAGCACGTGCTCTACCGCGGCGAGATCGGCAGCGGACGCTCGCAGGCGGCGCGCGCGCTGCACAGCGCCAGCGCGCGCGCCGCACAGCCGTTCGTGGTCTACGACCTGGCCTCGGAGCCGACCAGCAGCGGCGGACGCGAAGCGCGCGTGGCGCAGGCGACGGGCGGCAGCCTGCTGGTGGTGGGTATCGACAACCGCACCCAGGACGACGTGCACCAGCAGCTCGTCGGCCTGCGTGCGCACGCCGCGGCGCACGACGTCATGCTGCATCTGGTGGCCACCTACGACCCGCTGCCCGCGCGCGGCGAAGCCTCGGCGAACGGCGACGGCGGTCCCGACGGCCCGCCGACGGCGACGCGGGTCGACGTGCCGGCGCTGCGCCACTGTCGAGCCGACTTCGGGCGCATGCTCTACCGCGTGCTGCGCGCCGCGCTGCGCGCCACCCACGACATCGAACGCCTCGAGCGCGAGCCGCCGTGGCCGTCGGCGACGACCGTCGCCAAGCTGGCGCGCCACAGCTGGCCGGGCAACCGGCGCGAGCTGCAGGATCTGGCGATGGAGCTGGCGCAGGCGCCGCCGATCGAGGCGGTGAACCTGGTGCGGCTGCATCTCGAGCGCGCGGCCGACGATCTCGAACGCCTGCCGACCGACGACGTGCTCGCGAACGGCCCCGTCGCACCGCGGATCGTGGCCGCGTCGGCGACGGCGCACGCATCGCGGCCGACGTCGGACACCGGCATCACCGACGAGCGGCTGGTCACCGCGCTGCACGAGCACAGCTGGGTGCTCGAGGACGTGGCGCGCGCGCTCGACGTCGACCTCGAGGAGCTCGATCGGCTGATCCAGGCATGTCCGCGGATCACCAAGCTGTCGGAGCTCTCGTTCGAGGACATCCGCGACGTCCTGTCAGCGGCGTCGGGCAACATCCTCGCCGCCGCGCTCGCCCTCGGCACTTCGCCCCACGATCTGCGCCGCTGGCTCGGCACGCGCGGCGAAACCTGGGGCTGACGCGCTCGCGGCTCAGGCCGCCCCGCCGAGGACCGCGTCAGCGTCGAGTGCGGCGCGGTTGGGACGGCGGCCGGCGAGGACGTCGATGGCCTCGGCGAGGCCGTCGAGGGTCAGCTCGTACATCGGGAACACGGTGCGCACGATCTGCACGCTCGGCGCGCGCCAAATCCGGCGCGGCTCCGGGTTGAGCCACGCGCTGTCGGGACACACTGCGCGCAGGCGGCGCAGCCAGTCGAGCCCGGTCATCGCGCTCGACTGACGCCAGTCGCGCGCCGAGCCGATGTGGGTCAGCTCGTACGGACTCATCCACGCGTCGCCGACCACGATCACCGTCCAGGTCGTGTCGATCCGTCGCAGCAGCTCGATCGTCGGCTCGCCCACGCGCTGGGCCATGTCGGTGTAGACCGTGCCGTAGACGCAGTTGTGGAAGTAGCGGCTCTCGAAGGCGCGGAAGTGGCTCGCAGCGTGCGCCGCCGAGAACAAGCGCTCGCACAGCGCCGCGTGCGGATCCATCGAGCCGCCGACGTCGAGCAGCAGCAGCAACTTCACCCGGTTCGCCCGCTCGGGACCGAAGATCAGGTCGATCTCGCCCTGGCGCGCGCTGTGGTCGATCGTGGCGTCGAGATCGAGCACCTCCGGCTGGCCGTGGCGCTGCAGACGGCGCAGGCGGCGCAGCGCCACGCCGAGCTGGCGCGTGTCGAGCACCCGATCGGAGCGCAGGTTGCGGAAGCGGCGATCCTCGGCCACCAGCACCGCCGAGCGTCCGCCGCCCGGCCCGCCGATGCGCACGCCCGCGGCGTTGCGCCCGCCGTGGCCGTAGGGCGAGGTGCCGCCCGTGCCGATCCAGCGCGAGCCGCCGTCGTGCTGCTCGGTCTGCTCGCGCAGGCGCTCGAGCAAACCTTCACGCAGCGCCGCCGCGTCGAACGCCGCCAGCGCCTCGCGCGCGGCGTCGTCGAGCGGACCTTCGAGCGGCGGCAGGGGCGGATTCGCCAGCCAGTCGAGGAGTTCGTCGCTCAGGTCGAAATGCGCGTCGACGTCGTGGAAATAGCTTGCGAACGCCTGATCGTAGCGGTCGAAATCCTGCTCGCGCTTGATCAGCAGCGCGCGCGCCAGATGGTAGAAGGTGCCGAGATTGGCGCGATCGAGCCCGAGCGACAGCGCCTCCATCAGCGCCAGCCACTCAGGGATCGTCACCGGCAGGCCGCGCGCCCGCAGGTACTCGAAAAAGCCCAGAAACGGTGCGCCCGGCGCGCGGCTCAATGCGTCCGCCGGAGGCGCGACGTGCGCGACGCGCTCTTGCCGTCGATCCGGCCGAGGTCGTTCTCGTGCTTGAGCAGCACGCCGAGGAACGGCAGTTTCTCCTCGATCGCATCGGCCGCGAGGCCCGCCCGGCGCAGCGCCGCGATCCAGTCGATCAGCTCGCTGGTCGACGGGCGCTTGCGGATCTCGGGCTGCTCGCGCAGCCAGTAGAACGCGATCAGCGCCTGCTGCAGGAGGGCGTCCTCGACGTCGGGATGGTGCACGCGCACGATCGCCTCCATCTGCGCGCGCTCGGGAAACGCGATGTAGTGGAAGACGCAGCGGCGCAGAAAGGCGTCGGGCAGCTCTTTCTCGTTGTTCGAGGTGATCAGCACCACCGGCCGGGCGCGCGCGGCGACCTCGCGGCCGGTCTCGTCGATCACGAAGCGCATGCGGTCGAGCTCGTGCAGCAGATCGTTGGGAAATTCGAGATCGGCTTTGTCGACCTCGTCGATCAGCAGCACCTGGCGCGTCTCGGCGTCGAGCGCCTGGCCGAGCGGCCCGAGCTTGATGTAGGTCGCGATGTTGCCGACGTCGCGGTCGCCGAAGCGCGCATCGTTCAGGCGCTGGACGGTGTCGTAGACGTAGAGACCGTCGCGCGCCTTGGTGGTCGACTTGACGTTCCAGACGAGGAGCGGCATGTCGAGGTCCTGGGCGACGGCCTCGGCCAGGCGGGTCTTGCCCTTGCCCGGCTCGCCCTTGACCAGCAGCGGACGGCCCAGCGCGATGGCCACGTTGACGGCGTCGCGCAGCGCAGGCGCGGCCAGATAGCGGTCGGTTCCGGCGAATTGATCGAACGACATGGGACTCCTGCCCTGGCCCGGCGGCCGACGAAGTGGGCGCAGCGGGCGTGAATCGAGGGGAAGCCGGGAAAAAAGCCCGTCTTCAAAAAGGGAACTTGCATTCCCGATCATCGTACTGCTATTCTAACGCCACCTGGTTCATGCGCCTCGGCGCGACGCAATGCGCGCTACCCGCTGCTTTCGGCCGCTCTGTAGGACGCGGCCTGCGCGGGTCCTAAGGAGTCCCCTCATGAGCCAACTCGATACGTTTCTCCCCACCGGCGAGGACAGCCTCGCCGCCGACGCCCTTCGATCGACCGTCGTCACCCTCGACGACTTCGATCCGTTCACGACCGACGCACCGCCCGGCGCCGAAGCCGCGCCGGAGCCAGCGTCCACCGACGCGTTGCCATCGCCGGCGACGCCCGCCGACGGGCGCCTGCGCACCGACCACCACGACGAGGCCTTCGCGGCGTCCGAGGCCGAGACGTCAGCGGACGACGATGCGGGCTCGACCGTGCTCGAACCCAACGCCTTGATCGATCAGGCGATCAGCGAGGCGATCGAACGCGTCAGCGTTCAAGCCTACGCCGCGGTCGCCAGCGACAGCGCCGATCCGGCCACCACGCAGGCGGTCGTCGAGGCGGTCACCGACGCGGTCACCGAGGCCGTGGTCGACGCCTTCGGCGAACCCCAGAGCGTGCACGATCTGATGATGCTGCAGTGGCTGATCGATCTGCTGATCACCTTCATCTTCGCCAACATCCATGAGATGCCCGTGTTCGAGGTCGGCCTGACGACCAAGACGCAGGAAGCCTGGACCGAGTGGATGACCGAGCTCGAAGCGGAGCGCTGGAAGCGCGAGCTGGAGATGATGCGCTGCCAGCAAGAGGCCAGCGGCCTGGCGTTCGCCGACGATCCCGAGGCCGCGCTGCAGGTCCATCGACCGTGCTGATCGCGCCCTGCGAATGATGTGCGTCAGCCTGCGGAGCCAGGCGCGGCGCCGGCCGTCTGCGATCGACGCTCGATGTGGCTGCATGCATCGGGCGCGCGATCGTCGCCGGGCGGCGGGGCGTCGTCACGGGTCAGCGTGACGCGCCACAGTCCGTCGTAGCCCTGAATCCGCAGCTGGCCCGCTGCGCGCGAAGCGATACCCAGCTTCGCGTCGCAGCCGGCAGCGCCGCCGAGATGGCGAAGCAGTAGGGGAACGGTGTTGCTGTGCCCGACGATCAGCACCGCATGATCGTCGGCATGGCGCCGTCGCAGATCGTCGAAGAACGCGGGCAGATGCGCCGAATCGACCGTGCGGTCGTCGGCGATCAGGGGAATGCCCAGGGCTTCGGCGGTCGGCCAGCCGGTCGCGAGCGCACGCGTGGTCGCGCTCGCGTACACCGCTGCTGTCCTCTCCGCGGCGTCGCGGTCGACGCCGGCGAGGCGATGCGCCAACGCTTGGGCGCGCGCCTCGCCGGCGCGGCTGAGCGGATGATGTGCGTCGTGCTGTTCCGGCCAGCGCGCCTGCTTCTCGGCGTGGCGCACGATGTAGATGACGTCGAGCGCGTCGGCGGGATGCACCGTCGTCAGCGCGGACAGCACCGCCGCCGCAACGAGCAGCAGCAGCGGCGCCAGCCGCCCGCGCGCGCGCCTCGCCCGCCGCATCAGTCCATTTGCTTGCGCAGCACCGTCGGGATGTCGAAATCGTCGACGTTCGACCAGTTCGGGCCGTAGCCGTTCGGGTCCTCGGGCTGGGAGTGGGCCATCGCCCGGCGGCGGAACGAAAGCATTTCCGGCTCGTCGTCGACCGGCGCGGGCGCGGGCGCAGGCGCGGGTGCGTCGTCGGGGGCGACGCGCTCGTCGTCGAACATCGACTGGCGGAAGGTCTCGCGCCGCTCGCGCGCGGCGCGCTCGCGCACCAGCGCGGGCTCGTCCCACGCCGACGGCGGATCGTCCTCGACCGGCGCCGGCTCGGCCGCCGCTGCGGCCGTCCTCCCGGCGCTGCGACCGCTGCGGCCGCGCCGATCGTCGTCGTCGGCCGCGCGCGGTGCGGCGGCGCGCACGCGCTCGATGATGCGCTCGCGACCGCGGCCCGCCGGACGCTCTTGACTTGGCGGGCTCGGTG
>JBCCOR010000053.1:0-12769 GCA_039025295.1 Acidobacteriota bacterium | reverse complement strand
GGGCGGTGATCTGGGCCTGATCTTCCCCGACGCCCAGGGCATCCAGCAGCTGACCGCGGATCTGCATCCGCAGCTGGTCGAGGCGTATCGGGACGATCCCCGGACGGTCCGCGCCGCGGTCGAGCGCTGGCGCGTTCCGACGGACGAGGCGCGCCAGGCCTGGGACACGCTCAATGTGGTCGAGCGCGCCGACGGCTGGAACCGGGGCGTCGACGCGATCGAGAGCCGCTGGGGCAGCGACCTCGGCGACGCGCTGCGCACAGGCGACGAAGCGGCGCTCGACGCGGCGCTGGCGACGAAGCCGCGGGCTGCGGCGGAGGACGTCTCCGCGCTGTTCGCGCGCGATCGCCGCACGGAGCTCGTGCAGCTGATGGAGCTGCCGCCGGACGTGCGCAGCGCGTTCATCAACGGCGACATCGAGGCGGTCAAGCGACACATTCTCAACGACCTGCCGGCGAACCAGCAGCCGGGGATGATGGCGCAGATCCTCGATGCGTCGATGCAGGCGTCGTATTTCGGCGCCGCGGCGCAGGTGCCGGGCCCGGCGCGCGCGGCGTTCCTCGCGGGCGATATTCCGGGGGCGCATCGTCAGCTGCCGGCGGGCGTGCCGCCGTCGGTGGTCGACGACGCCTACGCCTGGGCGATGGCCGCAGCCAACCCGCAGATCGTCGATGAGCTGAACGACGACTTCTTCGCGATCGGCGGCCACTTCGACCGCGACACGATCGACGGCGACGGCGACGAGGCGACGACGTTCTCGCTGCGCGGGGACATCACCGGCACGGTGACGCTCGACGGCGGCAACGTCAACGGTGAGACCAACGAGGTGCAGCTCGATCCATCGGCGACCTGGGTCACCGAGCCCGAAGCGACGTCGCACAGCAACAGCTTCAAGATCTTCCGGCTCGACGACAGCGGTGAGATCGTGGCCGAGATTCAGCTGACGCACATCCACGAGCTGACGCTGGCCGGCGACACGGCGACGCTGATCGAGAAGCCGGGCGGGTTCGACGTTTTCGGCTTCGTCAAGGATGTCGTGCTCGGCGCGGTGTCGATCGCGGTGCCGGCGACGGCGCCGTTCATCGCGGTGGTGCAGGCGGCCGATACGGCGCTCAGCGGCGGCAACATCTTCGACGTCGTCGGCCAGGGCCTGGTCGGCGTCGGCGGCATCGCGGGCAGCCCGGCGCTCACCAACGTGGGCCGCGTCGTCGGCAGCGTCGATGACGTGGCGCGCGGCGAGGTGCTGCCGGCGCTGACGCAGCTCGCGCCAGCCCTGCCCGATCCGGTGCAAAGCTTCGTCGGCGGCGGCGCCGCGCTCATCCAGGGCGTGATCGACGGCGATGCGTTCAGCATCGTCAACGGCGCGGTCGACATCTTCAGCGCGCCCGTAGGCGCGCCGATTGCGGTGCCGGGCACCGACGGCACGGTCGCCGTCGGCGGCGCGCCGCTCGTCGATCTGCCGTTCGAGGAAATCTCGCTCGGCGTGTCGAGCGCCGCGCTGGTGGTCGACATCGCCACCGGCAACGTCGGTCCGAACTCGCTGGTCGACGTGATCGGCGATGCCGTCCAGCTCGTGCGCGCCCAGGATCCGCCGCCGGCCGAAGAGGCGCCGGCCGAGGAGGGCGGCGTCGACGTCTTCGGGCCGGAGATTGGCATCTTCGCGCCGGAGAACGTCACGGGCGTGGCCCCGACCACCATCGGCGAGCTGGCGCCGGAGAGTGTCGATCTGACCTTCGGTCCGCCGTCGCCGGCCGCACCACCCAGTACGCTGGCGCAGGTCATCGACGACGCACAGCGCGCGGGCGTGGTGGTGAAGGACCGCAACGATCCGACCCTCGGCGCGGGCGATCTCACCACCACGCTCGGCGGCATCATCGGCGTGGTGCAGCCCAGCGGCTGGATCGCGCATCCCGACGGCAGCGGCGGCGTGGCCTACGAGTCGAGCCTGCTGGGCCTCGATCCGGTCGGCGCGGGCGATCCCAGCGTGCGCGACGACCTCATCGCCACGCCGTTCCCGATCACCGATCCGGTCAACGGCATCCCGGTGCCGATCGGTCCGCAGCTGGAACCGGATCCGGAAGGTTTCCCCGTGCCCACGCTCGAGCCTTTTCCGATCGTGTCGCCGCTGATTTCGCCCGAGTCCTTCCTGCCTTCTTTGGATGTCCAGACCTTCGGCGCTGTCCTTGAGTTTGTCGGCGGGTTTGTTCCCGGCGTCGGCGAAATTCAGGACGCTGCGGGTCTCTTCAACGCGCTGATGGAGCACGATCCCACCGGCGCGACCGTCGCGGGTCTCTCGCTTCTCGTCGGCATCTTCGATCCGACCCCGCTGGCCCAGAGCGCGCTTCGGAACATCTTCCGCAGCACCGACGACGCGGCGGGGCTGCTGGCCCGGCTCGGCGGCGCCCTGAACAACATGTCGCCGACCGCGCAGCGCAACCTCGGCGACGCCATCCAGAACCTCGACGAAGCCGCGCAGCTGACCATCGGCAAGCAGGCGATCGAGCTGGCCTCCGAGGGCGTCGACGGCAACGTGCTCAACCGCGTCTTGCGCGATCACGCCGATCCGCAGGCCACGCTGGGCGCGCTGCAGACGTCGGTTCGGCGCATGACCGACGGCGGTCTCAGCAGTCAGCAGATCACCGACCTGACGCGCCATCTCGGCCCCGATCTGACCATCGATCTCTCGGGATCGTTCAGCGGCCGCATGGGTGATCTGGGCGCGTTCTCCGATCAGCTTCAGGGCTTCAGCCGGAACTTGCGCGGCGAGCTGGTGCAGGGTCTGAGCAGCGCCGATTCGGCTACGCGCACGATCGCGGTCGACCTGATCAACGGCGGCATTCGACCGGCCTCGATCAAGGACGCCCTGGTCAACACCGCCAACCCGCAGAGCGCGCTGCAGATGATCAACGGCCTGGTGTCGTCGACGAGCACGGAAGCGGTCAACAACGTGCTGCGCCAGGCCGGCATCGCGAACACGATGACGATCGCGCAGGCGTTCGCGCAGGACGGCGTCAACCCGACCGCGCAGGCGTTCGGCAACGAGCTCTTCGAGCGCTTCGGCCAGCGTATCGGCGGCATGTCCAACGCGGAGGCGCAGCGGGAAGTGGCGGCGGTCCGCAATCTGTCGCTGCGCGAAAGCGCGCTGGTCGAGGGCCACTCGATTCAGCGTCACGGCCCCGACATCACCGACGCCGAGCTGCAGGCCCGCCTGACCCAGGGCGTCGTCCCCGGCGAGGCGACGCCGAACCCCAATCCGCCGTCGCGTTCGACGCGCTTCAGCGACTACGCAACGCAGAATCTCTTGCAGCAGCGCAGCTACGACGAGGCGCTGGCCCATCTCGGCCTGACGCCGACCTCGCCGCCGTCCTCGATCGGCCTCAATCGAAACTGGGCAGATCGGGTCACGATCGACTGGGGCGAGTCGATCGGCACCGGCTTCGAGGGCGTCAACCGCCAGAACATCAGACTGCCCGACGGCAGGCGGATTCGTCGCTATCAGGACACGCAGCCGATCGACCCGAACGAGGTCCGAGCGACCACCATCGGCCTGTCGTGGGATGGCGAACGATGGCAGATCGATCAGTTCTTCCCGGGTGCGGCCGGCACGGGTGAAAACGCGATCGAGCGCAGGCCGTAGCGCCACATGTGCCCACGCGGCGCGACCCTATCGGTCTGCTGCCCTTCCCGGCGCCTCCCTGTGAGGCGCCTTTTTCGTCGCCACCCGCGGCGACGAGGCGTGGCGATATGCCTGGAAAGTAGGCGTCTTGTTCTTGAGTCGAGTTGACTCTTGAATGGTACGCGTCTTGCTTGGTCTTGAAGAGGCGATCCGCGCGTCGCGACCGATGTTTCATCGGTTTCCCCTGTTCCCAGGATTGGATATCGCGGTATTTGCCTCCGCTCTCTGCGCTGCACGTTGCGCACTGCGGCGAACAAGCATTCCTCAGGAAGAGTCTTGATTTTAGGAATATCTCGGCGGGATATTCCCTCTCATGAAACGTACCGGGCAATCTGCGAACCCAGCAAACAGGAGTTCCTCATGAGCCTTCACGTAAACGATGCGCTGCCAGGTAGCCCTTGGCCGATTGCCTTCGGGCGGCATGGATCGCTCGGGTCACGGGTGTGGTCGGCGGGCGAGGTCGCCGGCGAGATCGCTGATGTGCCGCAGTATCTGATCGACACGTTCTTTCACGACCGCGGCAGCTTCGAAGCGGTTGCGGTGGCGCATTCGCCGACGGAGGCGTCGTATCACCGAGCGCTGCTGTCGTGGGCCGAGCGGGCCAACCGCGGCGAAGTCGTGGGCGATCCGCCCGTGCACTTTCACGTTGGCGTGCCGCCGTCGCTGGCCGCCGACGATCCGAGCCTTCCGGCGACCGCTGGGCCGACCGTCGATTCCGCAACAGCGGATTCGCTGACGCGCGCATGGCTCGACGCAGGCTTGGACGCGGCGGGCGTGCCGCTCGCGGTGCGCCAGGCCTTCTTCGAGATGCCGGAGACGCTCCATCGGGCCCTGGCGACGCATCCGGACGGCAATCACGCGCAGTGGTGGGACGCGCTGACGACCTACGAGCGTGGCAGCGCGCTGCTCGAGGGTGCCCGGCGATTGCCAGAGAGCGCGGTGGGCGCGCTGCTCAGCGGCGACGGTGCCGCGCTCGAAGCGGCGATTCAATGGCTGCCGGAGGCACAGCATCTGGGCGTGCGCCAGCAGGTGGCGGAGATCGTGGCGCAGGATCAGCGTTTGGCGCTGGGCCGCTCGCTCGCGATCGGCATGCCGGAGTCGGTGCGCAAGGCGTTCGTCGCAGGTGACGGATTCGCGCTCGCGAACGCGCTCGCGTCGCTGCCTGCCGACCAGGCCCAGGCGATGGCCGATGCAACCTACGCCGCGTCGGTGACGGCGGCGCTGGTGGGTGCCGCCTGGCTGGCGCCGGCGTCATCGCGCGCAGCGATCGCATCGGGCGATGCATCGGCGCTCGCAGCGCTCACCGATGCGATTCGGCAGACGGTCGAGAGCACGGTTCGCGTGCTCACGCTGACGCCGCTGGCGGGCGCGTCGGGCGCGGGGGACCTGCGTTGGCGCCTTCCCGACGCCGAAGGCGTCGTGCGCCTGATCGAGGATCTGCATCCGGCGCTGTTTAAGACGTATGGAGACGATCCCCGGCAGTTCCACGCTGTGGTCGACCGCTGGAGCGTTCCGTTGGACGAGGCGATGGAGGCCTGGCGGACGCTCGCCTTGGTCGAGCGCGCCGATGACTGGAACCATGGTGCGGATGCGATCGAGCGCCGCTGGGGAAGGGAGCTGGCGGACGCGCTGCGCACGGGCGATGAAGCGGCGCTCGACGCGGCGCTGGCGACGAAGCCGCGCGGCGCATTGGAAGATCTTTCTGAACGCTTCGCGCGCGATCGGCGCACGTCGCTGGTGCAGCGGATGGAGGTGCCACCGGAGGTGCGGGCCGCGTTCATCAACGGCGACGTCGAAAAGGTTAAGTGCTGGGTCCGCGGCCTGCCGACGGACCAGCAGCCCGGGATGATGGAGCAGATGCTCCGTGCGTCGCTGCAGGCGGCATACTTCGGCGCCGCGCCCCGGGTGCCAGGCCCGGCGCGCGCGGCGTTCCTCGCGGGCGATATTCCGGGCGCGCATCGTCAGCTGCCGCTGGACGTTCCGCCGTCGGTGGTCGACGACGCCTTGGCCTGGGCGATGACCATGGGCAATCCGCAGATCGTCGACGAGCTCGGGGAGAGCTTTTTCACGATCGGTGGTCACTTCGACCGCGACACGATCGGCGGCGCCGACGGCGGCGAGGCGACGACGTTCGTGCTGCGCGGCGATATCACCGGCACGGTGACGCTCGACGGTGGCAGCGTGAACGGCGAGGCCAACGAGGTGGTGCTCGACGCGTCGGCGACGTGGGTTGCCGAGCCCGAGATGGCGTCGCATCGCAGCAGTTTCAGGATTTTTCGACTCAACGACAGCGGTCAGATCGTGGCCGAGGCGCAGCTGATGCATATCCGCGGGTTGGCGCTGAGCGGCGACGCATCCACGATGCGCGCGAGCTCGGATGGGTTCGATGTCTTCGGCTTCATTGAGGATGTCGTGCTCGGCGCAGTGCCGATCGTGATGCCGGCGCCGGCGCCGTTCATCGCGATGATGCCGGCGACGGATACGGCGCTTGGCAGCGGCGGCGTCTTCGACATCGTGGGTCGGCGTCGGATCGGCGTGGCGGGCAGTCCGGTGCTGACCCGCGTCGGCGGCCTGGTGCGCGGCGAGGTGCTGCCGGCCCTGATGCAGCTCGCACGGGTGCTGCCCGATCCGGTGCCCAGCTTTGTCGGCGGTGGTGCGGCACGCATTCAGCGCAGGGTTCACGGCGATTTGTTCGACGCGTCCTTCGATGCGTCGAACCGGGTTCCGGGCCCCCGCGCCACGGTCGTCGACGGCGGTGAGGCGCTCGCTGATCTGCCGTTCTAGGTGAGCGCATTGTACGGATGCGCAGCCGTTCGGCTGGCACCCAAGATCGATCATCGATGACGCGGCCATCGGTCCGCTGTTCTTCCAGGCGCCCCTCTGCGGGGCGCCTTTTTGGGTTGCGCAGGGTTCAGGCGGGCGGCTGAGTGGTCGAGCTTTTTTGATCAATCATGCGGCAGGTCTGTTTCAAAATAGGTTCTTTGCCCTGTCGATGACTCTTATATGGAACGTATCTTGCTTTGTTCAGGGTGAACGATCTGCAAGCGCTGCTGAGCTTCCCGTCAGGCTTCCCGCTGTATCGAAAGGCTGTGTTTGCAGGGCATATCGAGGTTCGTCGCGCTGCGAGAGGCGCATCGTCGCGGACCATCATCTTTCATAGGCAGTCTCGATAGCGGGAATTTCTCCGTGCAAGATTTCCACATTTGGGAATACGAGAGACGGTCGCACAGCTCATTCAGCAACCAGGAGTTCACGGTGAACTTTCAACTACATAGCACGTCGCAAGACAACCATTTGAACGCTGCCGCCGGACCGCGGGTGTGGTCGGCGGGCGAGGTGGCCGGCGAGATCGCCGGTGTGCCACAGCATCTGATCGACACGTTCTTTCACGACCGCGGCAACTTCGAGTCGGTCGCGGTGGCGCACTCGCCGACCGAAGCGTCGTACCACTGGGAGCTGCTGTCGTGGGCAGAGAAGGCCAACCGCGGCGATGTGGTGGGGCCACCGCCGGCGCATTTCCACGTCGGCACGCCCGCGCCGCCACCGCCTCCTCCTCCTCCGGTGTTCGTGACGGCAGAGCCTACGGTCTTCGATCCGCCGCCACCGCCTCCGCCCGCGCCGGAGCCTGAACCCGCACCCGCGCCGGCGCCTGAACCCGCACCCGCGCCGGAGCCTGAACCCGCACCTGCCCCGGCGCCCGCACCTGCCCCGGCGCCGGCACCGGTCACCGTGTCGGTGAGCGAAGCCGCGGAACCGGTCGCAGGTCCGCGGATCTGGACGGCCGGCGAGGTCGCGGGCGAGATCGCCGATGTGCCGCAGCATCTGATCGACACGTTCTTCCAGGACCGTGGCAGCTTCGAGTCGGTTGCGGTGGCGCACTCGCCGACGGAGGCGTCATACCACTGGGAGCTGCTGTCGTGGGCCGAGCAGGCCAACAGCGGCGCGCTGGTCGGCGATCCGCCGGCCCATTTCCACGTCGGCACGCCGTCGGCGCCGACGGAGGACGTCACGGCGCCGGAGGTCGTTACGGCGCCGCCGGCGGGTCCGCGCGCGTGGACGACCGACGAGGTCGCTGGCGAGATCGCGGATGTGCCGCAGCATCTGGTCGACACGTTCTTCCAGGACCGCGGCAGCTTCGAGGCTGTGGCGGTGGCGCACTCGCCGACCGAGGCGTCGTACCACTGGGAGCTGCTGTCGTGGGCCGAAGAGGCGAACAGCGGCGCGGTGGTTGACGCGCCGCCGGCGTACTTCACGATCAGCGCGACGGTCGACGCGGTCGGCACCGCGGCGACGGTCGATTCGACGCCGGTGGAAGAACCCGTGCGCAGGGCGTCGTCGCTGGGCGCGCCGACCGAGGTGTCGGCATCGCCGAACGGCTTCGTGGCGCCGACGGGTCCGATCACGGAAGAGCTGATCACGCAGATCGTCGGCCAGGTGCCGGCGCATTTGGTGAACATCTTCTTCCAGGATCCGGGTGCGTTCATCGAGGCGGCGAACGCGCATGATCCGTCGCGTACGGGCTACTTCCTCGACGTGCTGAGCTGGGCGCAGGACGCGCGCGCGACGCTCGACGGTCCGGTGGTGGCGCCGACTTCGCCGACCAGCGACGCGGGCATCGCGGACTTCGTGCCGCCGGCGGGGCGCCTGACGGCCGAGCAGATCGGCGCGACCGTGGCCGCGGTGGTGCCGCAGGCAGTGAGCGACAGCTTCTGGCAGGGCGGCTTCGACGCGTCGCTGTCGGGCTACAGCGCGGCCGAGCAGAACCTGTTCCGCGAGGTGATGCAGTGGGCCGAGCGTGCGGTGCCGTGGAACGCGACGATGGCGCAGCTGCCGCCGGATGTGGCGACGCGGATCGATTCGGGCGACTGGCAGGGCCTCGAGCAGACGCTCCAGGTCTACGACGCGACGGCGCGCGCGTCGATCCAGGGTCAAATTGAAGGCATGCTGCGCCGCGATCTGGCGCTGGCGACGGTGCACACGTTCGATCTCGAGGGTGGCGCGCGGCAGGCGGTGCTCGACGGCGACGGCGCCGCGCTCGACGCGGCGCTGGCAGGCGAAGATTCGACGCGTCGCGATCAGATCGCGCAGGCGGTGGTCGACGCGGCGTTCGTGGCGGCGGCGGTGTACGTGCCGGCGTCGCAGCGCGGCGCGTTCCTGAGCGGCGATCTCGACGCGGTGCTGACGCAGCTCGACGCGCCGGCGAGCGCGGCGGTCGAGCGGATCCTCACGCAGGCGCTAGGCGTCGACAGCCTGACCGCGCCGGCGGCCGCGCCGGCGGTTGGGCCCGCGACGGCCGAACCGCTGACGCACGCGTCGCTCGATGCGAGCCTGGACGCGGCGGGCGTACCGCTCGACGTGCGCGACGCGTTCTTCCAGACGCCAGAGACCCTGCATCTGGTGCTGGCCGCGCATCCCGAGGGCAACCACACGCAGTGGTGGGGCGCGCTGACGGCCTACGAGCGCGGTGACGCCCTGCTCGCGGGCGCGCAGTCGCTGCCACAGAACGTCGCGGACGCGCTGCTGAGCGGCGACGGCGCTGCGCTCGAGGCGGCGATTCAGTCGCTGCCGGAGACGCAGCATCTGGGCGTGCGCCAGCAGGTGGCCGAGATCGTGGCGCAGGATCAGCGTTTCGCGCTGGGTCGCTCGATCGACATCGGCATGCCGGAGTCGGTGCGTAAGGCATTCGTCGCGGGCGACGGTTTCGAACTCGCGCTCGCGCTCGGGTCGCTGCCCGAGGGCCAGGCGCAGCAGATGGCCGACGCGACCTACGCCGCGTCGGTGACGGCGGCGCTGGCGGGCGCCGCGTGGCTGGCGCCGGAGGGATCGCGCGCGGCGATCGCCTCGGGCGACACCGCGGCGATCGCGGCGCTCGACGACGCGACCCAGCAGACGGTCGAGAACACGATCCGCGCGCTCACGCTGGCGCCGCAGACGCCGGCGTCCGGGAGCGGCGATCTGGGCCTGATCTTCCCCGACGCCCAGGGCATCCAGCAGCTGACGACGGGCCTGAATCCGCAGCTGGTGGAGACGTATTGGGGCGATCCCAGGCAGGTCCAGGGCGCGGTCAACGAACTGGGCATTGCGCCCACCGAGGCGAGCCAGACCTGGGACACGCTCACCCTGGTCGAGCGCGCCCACGGCTGGAACCAGGGCGTCGACGCGATCGAGAGCCGCTGGGGCAGCGACCTCGGCGACGCGCTACGCACGGGCGACGAGGCGGCGCTCGACGCGGCGCTGGCGACCAAGCCGCACGGCGCGGCGGAAGACGTCTCCGCGCTGTTCGCGCGCGATCGCCGCACGGCGCTGGTGCAGCGGATGGAGCTGCCGCCGGACGTGCGCAGCGGGTTCATCAACGGCGACATCGAAGGGGTCAAACGCTGGGTCCACAGCCTGCCGGCGAACCAGCAGCCGGGCATGATGGCGCAGATCCTCGGTGCGTCGATGCAGGCGTCGTACTTCGGCGCCGCGGTGCAAGTGCCGGGTTCGGCGCGTGAGGCGTTCCTCGCAGGCGACATTCCGGGTGCGCATCGTCAGCTGCCGGCGGGCGTACCGCCGTCGGTGGTCGACGACGCCTACGCCTGGGCGATGGATACGGGCAATCCGCAGATCGTCGACGAGCTGGACGACGACTTCTTCGCGATCGGTGGCCACTTCGACCACGACACGATCGACGGCGACGGCGACGAGGCGACGACGTTCTCGCTGCGCGGCGACATCACCGGCAAAGTGACGCTCGACGGCGGCAACGTCAACGGCGAGACCAACGAAGTGGTGCTCGACGCGTCGTCGAACTGGGTCACCGAGCCCGAGGCGACGTCGCACAGCAACAGCTTCAAGATCTTCCGGCTCGACGACAGCGGTGAGATCGTGGCCGAGATTCAGCTGACGCACATCCACGAGCTGACGCTGGGTGGCGATACGGCGACGCTGATCGAGAAGCCGGGCGGGTTCGACGTCTTCGGCTTCATCAAAGACGTCGTGCTCGGCGCGGTGGCGATCGCGGTGCCGGCGACGGCGCCGTTCATCGCGGTGGTGCAGGCGGCCGATACGGCGCTCAGCGGCGGCAACGTCTTCGACATCGTCGGCCAGGGCCTGATCGGCGTCGGCGGCATCGCGGGCAGTCCGGCGCTCACCAACGCGGGTCGCGTCGTCGGCAGCGTCGACGACATCGCGCGCGGCGAGGTGCTGCCGGCCTTGACGCAGCTCGCGCCCGTCCTGCCCGATCCGGCGCAAAGCTTCGTCGGCGGCGGCGCGGGACTCATTCAGGGCGTGATCGACGGCGATCCGTTCGGCATCGTGCGCGGTGGCATCGACATCCTCGACGCGCCCTTGGGCACGCCGATCCCGGTTGCGGGCACCGACGGCACGGTCGTCGTCAGTCAGCCGCTGGTCGATCTGCCCTTCGAGGCGATCTCGCTCGGCGTGTCGGGCGCGGAGCTGGTGGCCGACGTGGCCACCGGCAACGTCGGTCCGGACTCCCTGATCAACGTGATCGGCGATGCCGCGCAGCTCGTGCGCGCCGAGGACCCGCTGCCGGCCGCAGAGGCGCCGGCCGAGAACGGAGGCGTCGACGCCTTCGGGCCGGAGATCGGCCTCTTCGCGCCGGAGAACGTCACGGGCGTGTTCCCGACCACCATCGGCGAGTTCGCCCCGGTGAACGGCGATCTGACCTTCGGTCCGCCGTCGTCGCCCGCGCCGACGGGTGCACCGGACGCGCTGACGCAGGTCATCGACGACGCGCTGCGCGCCGGCGTGGTGGTGAAGGAACGCGACGACCCGACGCTCGGCGTGGGCGACATCACCACCACGCTCGACGGCACGCGCGGCGTGGTGCAGCCCAACGGCTGGATCGCGCATCCCGACGGCAGCGGCGGCGTGGCCTACGAGTCGAGCCTGCTGGGCTTCGATCCGAGCGGCGAGCCGGCGGGCGCGCCGGGCGGCGCGGATCCCAACGTGCGCACCGACCTCATCGCCACGCCGTTCCCGGTCGACGAGCCGATCGACGGCTTCCTGGTGCCGATCGGGCCGCAGCTGGAGGTGCCCGATCCAGGCAGTCTCCTCGTGCCCGAGCTCCAGGTTTTTCCTGCGATTTCACCGCTGATACCGCCTTCGTCGTATCTGCCCCAGTTTGATGTGGACACCCTCGGTTTCCTGGCCGAGCTCTTCGGCGGCTTCGTTCCGGGCGTCGGCGAGACGCTCGATGCAGCGTCGTTCCTGCAGTCTGTCGCCAACGGCGACTACAGCGAGGCGCTGCTGGGCGCCGGCCTGATCGTGGTCGGCATGGTCGATCCGACGCCGGCCGGCAAGCGGCTGGTGAAGCACATGTTCCAGAGCTCGCCGGAGGCGCTGCAGACCTTCGCCCGTGCGATCCGCGGCGTCGACCAGCAGGACGCGCGACAGCTGTTCGATCGCCTGGAAAATCTCAGCGACAGTGTGCAGCTCGACGCGGCCGACTCCGTGCGCGACCTGATCAACCAGGGCGCGGATCCGAAGGTCGTCACGCGCATACTCGACACGCCGGGTGACCCGCGGGATTCGCTGCAGGCGGCCAAGTCGATCACCCGCAGCAACGCCACGCCGTCGTCGGTGGCCCAGATCTACGACCTCGACGCCGATTCGGTTCGTCAGCTCGGCAGCGGCGGCAGCGGCAAGTACTTCGTTGCCGAGCAGGGCAGCCTGAAGGTTGGCTTCAAGGTCGGCGGGACGCGCGAAGAGTACGAGCTGCTCGAGCGCGTGGCGGATTCCGGCGTGACGCCGATTCCCGTCAAGTTCGACGAGCTGGGCAATGCGCAGGTCCTGCGCATGACGCACATCGACGGCACCGTGCTGTCGCCCGCGATGGTTCCGGATCTCGATCGCAACGCGCGCTTGGCGCTGTTCGAAGACATTCAAGAATCAATGGGCAGCGTCTACGACGTCGGAGGCTACGTGCCCGACCCGGGCAATCTGGAGAACTACGTCCAGGGCGCCGGTGGCAAGATCTTCTTGATCGACTTCGACCCGAACGCCGCGGAAGGCTTTGTCAGCCGTCAAGAGGCGCTCGACGCCGTGTGGAACGCGCTCGATCTCTGAGATCGACTTCGCAGCAACAGC